>JAGWTX010000512.1 GCA_028875955.1 Bacteroidota bacterium
CCATACCTTCTCCCATTTTTTGCGCCAGCTAAACGGTCGCTGACAAACCGGACAAATTTTGGAGGGTAAGTAGGACTTATTTCCCTTAACTGCTTTCATGCCATTACAACAAAAGGGTTTGCAAATGGTTGGATCAACGAACCGATTGGATGATACCGTCTTTTTTCTGGATGAAGTAAAGTTTTTTATTCTCCAGATAATCGGTTGTACCGGATTCCCTGTTTATATGGGAGGGTTCAATCTGGTATTCGTTAAATACTTTGAAAGCCTTATCGGACAGATGTCCCATGAAATTTTCCGGATACCAGAGCAGTAACCGGGTAAAATGGTACATGGTTTCAAAACCTTTGTACACCATATCGCTGGGCGGGGTTTGAAACCGGGCCATGTATTGCTGGGCCACCCGGATGCTTGTCTTGTCGGCCCTTCGATGCTGGTAAGGCGTTGAATAAATGATGGAAAGGTCTTTACTGATATCCTTTAACCCGTCCCAGGTGGGCATACCGATCGCGGTAACGGGATAACTTTGGTTGGCAGATAAAGCTGCCGACAGCTTCAACCCGAATTTTTCATCCAGTGATCCGCAAAAAACAATATTCTGGCGGGTACTATCCAAATGATCGGTTACATCTGCCTGTGTAAAGCTATCGGTCAATACCACCGATGAAAATTTTATGGGCAGACCCGGTGTCTTCTCATTCAATGCATGGATGTCGTTTTCTATCAGGTTATCCACGGCGCCTTCTTTCCTGAAATACAGGATGGTCTCTGTCGGATAATACCGGTGCAGGTATTGATAGATGGCTTCAATGTGGGCTGACAGGGTGGGATTCAACAAAACAAAATAAGGGTTGTTACGGACACCCCCGGAATTCGGGTAGGTTGCAGAAATCAGGGGGATCTTTCTGGAAAGCGCAAAATCCGCCAGCGGCCTGATATCATTCCTATTATTGAATGAAGCAATGATGAGCGATACATCCTGCATCTCGGGTTTATTCACCAGTGCTGTTACCGGATCCGTGATGCTTTTACTATCAAAAAATAAAACCTCAATGGGTGCATTTTCTTTATTCAGACTATCGATGGCTAGCATGACACCATTGTAGAAATCAAGACCGGGTATCATGTATGCCGGCAGGTTGTTTTTACCGAGCTGGTAGTTGTCACCATGAAAAGCCGTATCCAGGTATAAAGGCGCGATCACGGCGATTTTTTTGGGAACGGCTGAATCCGTTTGTGCAAATGACAACTGTTCCAATCCCAGCAGGCAAAAAACAAGCATCAATGATTTGAATATCCCGGGCATGACAGATCTTTTATGTATGGCTGCAAAAAACGTACCTATTCCCATTCAATGGTAGCCGGTGGTTTGCTGCTGATATCATATACGACGCGATTGATGCCCCGGACATTATTGATGATCTCATTGGAAATATGTGCCAGAAATTCATAAGGCAGGTGTGCCCAGTCTGCGGTCATGCCATCAACGGATGTAACGGCTCTCAGGGCCACTGTAAATTCATAGGTTCTTTCATCACCCATGACACCCACACTTTTCACGGGTAATAAAATGGTACCTGCCTGCCAGACGGATGTATATAGATTGTGTTCTTTCAGGCCATTGATATAAATCGCATCCGCATCCTGCAGGAGTTTCACTTTTTCTTCGGTGACTTCACCCAGGATCCGAATGGCCAATCCTGGTCCGGGGAAGGGATGACGGTTAATCATGTCTGCGGGAATCCCGAGTTCAAGTCCCACTTTTCTTACTTCATCTTTAAACAGATACCGCAGCGGTTCCACCAGGTCAAGATGCATGATATCGGGAAGACCGCCCACATTGTGGTGTGATTTTATGGTCTGGGAAGGTCCATGCACACTTACGCTTTCAATTACATCCGGATAGATGGTTCCCTGTCCCAGAAACTTGACACCGGCTACTTTTTTGGATTCTTCGTGAAATACGTCTATGAACAGTTTTCCGATCACTTTTCTTTTTTCTTCCGGATCCGTTTTTCCTTTGAAGGCATCATAGAACATTTGTTTTGCATCGATACCGGTTACATTCAATCCGATGGCATCATAGGTTTTGAGAACCTGGCTGAATTCATCCTTCCGCAAAACACCATTGTCTACAAATATGCCATGCAGCCGGTTGCCAATGGCTTTGCTGATCAGTGTGGCGGCCACCGTACTGTCTACACCACCACTCAGAGCCATGATCACCTGGCTGTCTCCGATCTGTTCCTTTAATTTGGCGATGGTTTCCTGTACAAAAGAAGCGGGTGTCCAGTTCTGGCTGCAACCACAGGTAGTGACCAGGAAATTGCGAAGAATCTTTTTTCCTTCGATGGAATGATATACTTCCGGATGAAACTGGATACCATAAAGCGGTTGTGTATCCGATCCGGATTTTTTAAAACCGGCAACCGGAATGCTTTCTGTGGTGGCCAGTATCTCAAATCCCTCTGGTAACAAGGTGATGGAATCACTATGGCTCATCCAGACCTGCGACTGTTC
>JAGWTX010000513.1 GCA_028875955.1 Bacteroidota bacterium
GGTGTCTATGAAGCCGCATTAACCTATGACAACATTCTCGAAGCAGCCGATAAAGCCTGTTTATTCAAAACTTCTGTCAAAGAGATTGCCTACAGACATGGTATTCTGGCCAGTTTCATGGCCAAGGTCAATGAACAGCTACCGGGCTGTTCGGGGCATGTACACCAATCGCTCTGGAAAGAGAATACCAATTTGTTTTTTGATGCTACACAACCGAATCAGATGAGTATCCTCATGCAACAATACCTGGCCGGCCAATTGTATTGTCTGCCACACCTATTACCCATGGTTGCCCCCACCATCAATTCTTACAAACGATTGGTGGAAGGCGCATGGGCTCCTACCACACTAACCTGGGGTATCGATAACCGGACCGTTGCCCTGCGTGCCTTACCCGGCAGCTCCAGATCCTGCCGGATCGAAACCAGGGTGGTGGGTAGTGATACCAATCCTTATCTGGCACTAGCCGCCTGCCTGGCTTCCGGTTTGTATGGTATCCGTCATCAATTGCCCTTACAGCCTGCCACAACGGGCAATGGTTACCAGGATGCTTCCCATGGACGATTACCCAAAAGCCTGGAGGCGGCCAATGAAGCAATGAAACAATCCTCCCTGGCAAAAGAATTGTTCGGAGAAACCTTTGTTACCCATTTTACACAAACCCGCGACTGGGAGATCCGACAGTTTGCCAAAGTGGTTACCGACTGGGAAACCAAAAGATATTTCGAGATCATTTAATTTAGCCAATAGAAATCAAGACATGTCCATAGCACAATTTAATTTCCCCACCACCATCCGTTTTGGTGCAGGCGTGAGTAAAGAATTACCAGCGTATTTACACAAACAGGGATTACAACGGCCCTTGATTGCAACGGATCCCACCATCGCCGGATTGGATTTTTTCCAGGAACTGACAGCGGATCTGCGTGCAAATGGGATCACCGTTACGGTATTTCATGATATCCATAAAAACCCCGTAAAAAGCGATGTTTACAAAGGCTCTGACGCCTATGATACAGCCGGTTGCGATTCCATCATCGGAATTGGCGGAGGGGCAGCCATAGATGTGGCCCGTGCCATTCTCTTGCGCATTCATCACAGGGAAGACCTGTTTGTCTATGACGATCTGATCGGCGGGGATGTATATGTTACCAATGAAGTGCCGCACTTCATCACCATCCCCACCACTTCAGGAACCGGTAGTGAAGTGGGCAGATCGGCGATTATTGCCGATGATGAAACCCATCAGAAAAAAATATTGTTCTCTCCCAAACTTTTGGCAAAAATTGTATTTGCCGATCCCTTATTAACAATGGGATTGCCCCCCTTTATCACGGCTGCCACAGGCATGGATGCGCTGACCCATAACATGGAGGCTTTTCTCGCGAAAAATTATCATCCGATCTGTGATGGGATCGCTCTGGAAGGGATGCGGTTAATTGCAAAATCGATTGTACATGCCACGCACAAACCCGATATCGAATCAAGGTCGCAAATGCTGCTGGCTTCCATGATGGGAGCGATCGCTTTTCAAAAAGGCCTTGGCGTGGTGCATTCACTGGCGCATCCATTATCCAGTTTATTAGATACCCATCACGGATTGGCCAATGCGGTGAACCTACCCTATGGCATGGCATTCAATATTGCTGGATTTGAAGAGAAATTCGAAAGGATGGCACAGGCTTTGTCCTTATCTGACTATTCCGGAAGCGCTGTTGTAGATTATCTGTTTGCCTTAAATGATCAGCTGGGTATTCCCAAAAACCTCCGGGGTATCGGGGTGAAGGAGGAACACATCGAAACACTGGCTGATCTGGCATTCGCAGATTTCGCGCATCCCAATAACCCGAAACCGGTTAGCAGGGATGATTTTAAAAAACTATACCAAACCGCCTTATAACCTTGTCTGCAAAATTAGCCATCGGCATAGCTGCCACCGAAGCAAAATATGAAAACTATCCAGCCTGGATGCTGGAGGGTCGGGGAGATATTGAAATTGTTGAACTCTCCGCCAGTTTTCAAAACCAGGATATCCTGAAAAAATGCAGTGGTCTGATACTTAGCGGAGGTGTGGATGTGGACCCATTTTTCTACGACGGACCCATCGCCTATCCGAATCAACCCACTGCATGGAAGCGTGAAAGGGATCTTTTTGAAATGGATTTACTAAAAACGGCACTGGCCGTTTCAATGCCGGTACTGGGTATCTGCAGGGGATTACAACTGGTGAATGTTACACTGGGCGGCACATTGGTACAGGATATTGAAGCAACCGGTAAACAGAATCACCGGGCCATGGATGGGGTTGACTTTTATCATCCTGTCAGTTTACAAAACGATACCTTACTGGCAAAAATTACCCAGGTTTCATCCGGTATTGTGAACAGCGCACATCACCAGGCCATCGATAAGGTAGCACCACTTTTACAGATCAATGCCAGGGCAGAGGAAGACATCATTGAAGGACTGGAATGGTCCGATCCCGCAAACAGATCCCCCTTGCTTTGCGTACAATGGCA
>JAGWTX010000514.1 GCA_028875955.1 Bacteroidota bacterium
GGGAAATCATCCGTGGGGCAGCCTGGGATGCAGAAGCCCGTTCCCCCCTCGACCAATCCGGAACCGATATCAAGGAAGGAGATTATGTGCTGGCAGTAAATGGCATCCCCATCACTGCTTCATACGAACCATTTGCGGCTTTTGAAGGTCTTGCCAACAAGACAGTTGAACTGACTTATAATTCAACGCCTTCATGGATTGGTGCGAAACACGCAGTGATCAAAACGATGAGCAATGAAGGTCGGTTACGCAACCTGGCCTGGATAGAGCATATGCGTAAAAGAGTGGAGGAAGCCACTAACGGCGAAGTGGGATACATCTATGTACCCAGTACCGGGATTGATGGACAAAATGAACTCATGCGCCAGTTTAATGCACAATGGAATAAGAAAGCCTTGATCATTGATGAACGTTTCAACAATGGCGGACAGATTCCCGACCGTTTTATTGAGATGCTGAACAGGACACCTTTGTCATTTGTGGCAACCCGTGACGGCAAACCCTGGCAGTGGCCGTTTTTTGCCAATTTCGGTCCGAAAGTAATGCTCATCAATGGCTGGAGCGGTAGTGGCGGTGATGCATTTCCGGATTATTTCAGAAAGAAAAAACTGGGACCATTGATCGGTACCAGAACCTGGGGCGGCCTGATCGGTATCAGTGGCTATCCCGAACTGATCGACGGAGGCAGTATCACAGCCCCATCTTTCCGGATCTTTAATCCGGATGGAACCTGGTTCAAAGAAGGTCATGGGGTAGACCCGGATATTGAAGTTCCGGAAGACCTGGGAGCCATGGCCAAGGGTATCGACCCGCAATTGGAAAGAGCCATCACCGAAATCAAAAACCTGATGAAAACAAAAGGCTTTACGGCTCCGGCAGTACCGCCGATTGAGAAAAGAAATTAAACAGGCCACTTTTATAAAAAAACTGTCAGGGTAGTCCCTGACAGTTTTTTTTATCCCTATCATCCTGTATCCGGTTTTTGAATGGATGCTCCCGGAAAACAAGGTTTTTTATCTTCCTCCGGGGGGACAATACATTCTTAAAAAATTGGTATACAATTGCTGCAAATGTGCGGTCGTACCCTTTCCTTCAGAAATCCCATGTGTCCTGTTGGGATAACTCATCATTTGAAACTGTTTACCATGAGCCACCAGTTCATTGATCAGCATTTCCGCATTGTTATAATGAACATTGTCGTCCCCGGTGCCATGTATATAGAGTAAATGACCCTGAAGGTTTTTCGCATAGGTAATCGGGGAACCTGCTACAAAATCTTCCCGGTTTTCCTGTGGTAAACCCATATATCTTTCCTGGTAGATATTATCATAGGTCAGCTGGTTACCTACTGCAGCAATGGCGATACCTGTTTTATATATTTCCGGATACTGGAACATCAGATCCAGCGTGGCAGAACCACCCCCGCTCCAACCCCAAACCGCTACTCGGGTTGTATCCATAAAGGGTTTCTTCAATAATTCCTTTGCACCCAACGCCTGGTCGCGGATATTCAGTCTGCCCACTTTACGGTAAATACATTTACGCCATTCCCTGCCTTTTGGAGCGGGTGTACCGCGGTTATCCATGGTGATATAGATATACCCATCCGCTGACATATCTCCATTGTATAAGAAATTATATCCTGCCCCAAACTGGTCCTTTGCATTCTGTCCGGCAGGTTCGGTATAGACATAAAACACCACCGGATATTTTTTGGAAGGATCAAAATTGCTGGGTTTCAGCATCCATCCATCCATTTCAACACCTTCCTCTGTTTTGACTTTGAAAAATTCCAAATGGGAATTGGCAGGATTGGATTTGGCAACCGCTTTGTTTACCAAATCGCCTGACAAGGAAACATGGTCAGGCAGGGATACCCATTCTCTCACAGGTGGTGTATAGTAATTGGAAAAACTATGCTGGGCATATTTACCGGTTGGTGAAACTGCATAGTTATGGGTACCTGTCTGGTTCATGGGAGAAAGCCGTTCTGCATCAGAGGACCCATCCAAACGGGTCCTGTACAGGTATTTTTGGGTAGCGTTATCGGGGGAAGCATAGAAATAGACATAGCCGCTGGGTTCATCGATCGCGCAGATATCCATTACATCAAAGTTTCCTTTGGTAATCAGTGTTTCCTTTTTTCCATCCCTGCTTACCCGGAACAAATGACGCCAGCCGTCTTTTTCACTGGCCCAGATAAATTCCTTGCCGCCTTCTAACCAATCCCATCCTCCATATTCATAATCGGCATCCCAGTTGGGAAGTATGTCAATGAATGCTGGGTCTTTTTCTGAATAGATGGTATGGGTTTGGCCTGTTTGCACATTCCCCAACAATATATCGCTCTGGTTTTGTTTCCTGTTTAAATGCTGCATGATTAATTCCTGGCTGTTATCCGCCCATTCCATTCTTGGCAAATAAGATTGCAATACAGGATCCGTGGGTATTTGGAGCCACCGGGTTTGTTTACCGGATAGCGAAACCACGCCAATTTTAAATGGCGATGGGGCTTCTCC
>JAGWTX010000012.1 GCA_028875955.1 Bacteroidota bacterium
GAGTCTCTCCTATTTTGCAGTCAAATAGTCCAACTTGAAGCATCTCCTCCTCTTGAGCCTTATTTCCGTGTTTCTGTTCGCTTGTTCTCCACCCCAGGGCTTTGAATACCGTGACCTGAAAAACCTGAAAATTGAAACCATCGGTTATAACCAGACAGCCCTGGATATGGACCTGGTGTATTACAACCCCAACGGGTTCGGGGTGGATCTTAAGAAAGTGGATTGTGACGTGTATGTCGATAACAGCTATCTTGGAAAATTTCAGCTGGATACCCTGATGCATATCTCCCGGAGATCGGAGTTTGTCCTGCCCTCCCGGATCCTGGTGGATATGAAAACGGTTTTAAAAAACAGCCTGAACTTCCTGTTCAGCCAGGAAGTGCTGATCAATGTAAAAGGCACAACAAGGGTTGGCAAGGCGGGGATTTTCAAAACCGTACCCTTTCAGTATGAGGCCAGACATAAATTGAATTTGTTTTAATTAGGTAAGCTTGAAGGGTAAGATCCTGCAGGATGGGCATAATTGTGCCAGGTTGAAAGCAGGATTCAACGCGGAGGAAGGGAGTATGGGGAGTTTCGCAGAGAAAGGCGGGGGTTTAGTGTTTGGTAAAGTCTGCTGAGTTGGATTAGTAATTGATGGGAGCCACATGACAGGGTTTTCCCTTTTGCGGGCCTCCACCATCGGCTGCACGTTTACAGGGTGCGGGCAGGGCTTTGTAGGCGTCTGGTTCCGCTTTTTCATCATCCGCATCGAAACCGGCATTGTTCAGGGCCGCACGGATGGCTTCAGGACTGGTTCTGTCTGGCAGGTATTGTAATTTGATCTCGCCCTGCAGGAGATTGATCTTCCATTGCATGATGCCACTTTCCATATTGGCTTTGTTCTCCACGATCAGGTATTTATTGAGTTCCTCCTTACACTGCCAGCATTTCAGGTTGGCTGATTTGATGGTAATCCATACGGGTTTGGCGGATTGGGCTTTTACACTGACATGTGCAACCAGGAATAAACAAGCGGCTAAAAGGATTCTTTTCATCATATTCCGTTTTAAGGTTCTGTTCAAATACCCTGCCAACCGGCCGGGTCCGTACGCCATTGAAGCAACAATTGTTCAGTTTCTGGTGAGATCTGTCCTTTTTCCACTGCCAGGCTGATCAGTTGGGTATAATTGGTCAGGGACCGGTAGGGTACACCTGCTTCCGCAAATGCCGCATCCGCTTTCGCAAAGCCATAGGTAAAAATAGACACCATCCCCACCACTTCTACACCCGCATTCCGCAGTACATCCACCACCTGCAGACTGCTTTTACCAGTAGAAATCAGATCCTCGATCACCAATACCCGTTGCCCGGGTGTATAAAAGCCTTCGATCTGGTTACCCAAACCATGTTCCTTGGGTTTGGGTCGGACATAGATATAGGGCAGTTTTAACTGGTCTGCCGCCATCATACCCCAGGGAATACCCGCCGTAGCCACGCCTGCCAGCACTTCGGCAGTCGGAAACTGTTCGAAAACCACATTACAGAGTTCACTTTTGATAAAGTCGCGCACAAAGGGAAAGGACAATACTTTCCGGTTATCGCAATAGATCGGGCTTTTCCAGCCACTGGCCCAGGTAAAGGGATTTTCCGGACTCAGTTTTACGGCTGCAACCTGCAGCAATTTTTCGGCAACGGCTTTCTCGTTTGTCATGCGGCGAAAGTACGCAAATGATTAATTTAGAATACCCTGTTCCCGTATCCGTTTTGGGAAATCGCAAAAATGGGGACAATTTTAGGGGATCATGGAAAAAAAGACAATCATTGCCGGTGGCGGTTTGGTATTGAATGACCAGCAGGAAATCCTGATGATCTTCCGCAGGGGAAAATGGGATCTTCCCAAAGGGAAACTGGATCCGGGTGAAACCATTGAAGCCTGTGCGGAAAGAGAGATCAAAGAGGAAACCGGATTAACAGAAGTCATCGTAGGCAGGAAATTATCCGTTACGCATCATACCTATTTCGACACGTATCTGCAGGAGGAAGTGATCAAGGAAACGCATTGGTTTCTGATGCAGGCACCGGGCAAACAAACCCTGGTACCACAAACCGAAGAAGACATCACGGAAATCAGATGGGTGGCCGAAAAAGACCGGGAAGCCTGTCTGGCGAACAGTTATGATACCATTGTATCGCTGATCCGGGAATGGGAATCGGAGTAAGCAGGCCCGGCAGGTAAATACCGAACCCAAAACAGATTTATCTTTTTTTGAGAATGGCCACTGTAAGCCGGCTGATACAAATCAGCTTATCCGCTTCATCGGTGATACGGATCTCCCAAACATGTGAGCTGGCTCCCAGATGAATGGGTTTTGCAGTTCCCGTAACCCATCCCTGCCTCGCGCTTCTGATATGATTGGCATTGATCTCCTGCCCTACACAGATCCAATGATCGGTATCGATCACCAGGGCAGAACCGATGCTACCCAATGTTTCCGCCAATGCCACGGATGCACCGCCATGTAACAATCCATAGGGTTGTTTTGTCCGGTGATCAACAGGCATCACCGCCTGGATGAAATTATCACCCAGTCCGGTAAAACGGATACCCAGGTGATCTCCCATGGTGTCTTTTCCCAGGTGGGAGAAATCCGATAATTGCAGGTCTTTTTTAAACCAGATTGACATAGTGGATTACCTGTTTTGATGCGTTTTCAGAGGGTTCTGTCCTGGCTTTCGCTAAAGCTTATGCATACAGTGTCTTGTTCACGGCTTCGGGTAAGAAGGGGGAAGCATTTCCACCATTGCGGATGATATCCCGCACAATCGTGGAAGCCACGGATGTGTATTTGGGTTCTCCGGTCAGAAAGATGGTTTCAATATTCTTATCCAGGGTGCGATTGGCATCGGCAATGGTTTTCTCGTATTCGAAATCGCTGACATACCGAATTCCCCGAAGGATAAAATTGGCATGAATCAGTTTACAGTAATCCACCGTTAACCCGTCATACACCACACTCTCCACCTTGGGCTCGTTTTGATAAATCTCCTTGAACCATTCCATTCTTTGTGCTGCGCTGAACATGGGATTCTTGGCGGAATTGATCCCGATCCCGATGTAAATCTTATCAAACAGGGGGATGGCCCGGTTGATGATATCCACATGTCCCAGGGTAACGGGATCGAAGGTTCCGGGAAAAAGACAGATTCTTTGCATACTACAGGTTAAAATGAAGAGGAACAAAGTACAAAATACGAAATCAAAAACAAGTGCGGGTTACCGATGGAAAATGCGCCTTATCCGTTTTCCCTGTCCATCAACAAATACAAGACAGCCATTCTGACCGCTACCCCATTCTCTACCTGGTTGAGGATGATGGAATAGGGTCCGTCGGCTACATCGCTGTCAAGTTCCACGCCCCGGTTTATCGGGCCGGGGTGCATGATGACAATGTCTTTGCCCAGGCTTTCCAGCAGTTTCCGTTTGATGCCGTATGCCAGGTTGTATTCCCGTAAGGAAGAGAACAAGGGCTGGTTCTGCCGTTCCAGCTGGATCCGCAGCACATTGGCCACATCACACCATTGTAGGGCTTTTTTGAGGTTATATTCGACCTGTACACCCAATGCCTCACTGATGTATTTGGGTATCAGGGTGGGTGGTCCGGCCACCATGACTTCGGCACCCATCTTACGGAGCAGGTACATATTGCTCAAGGCTACCCGGCTGTGCATGATATCCCCGATGATGGCAATTCGTTTGCCTTCCAGTTTGCCCAGTTTCTCCTGCATGGAAAAGGCATCCAGCAAAGCCTGTGTGGGGTGTTCATTGATGCCATCGCCTGCATTTACAATAGCAGCCGGTATGTGTTTGGCCAGGAAATGCGGGGCACCGGATGCGCTGTGCCGCATCACCACCATGTCCACTTTCATGCTCAGGATATTGTTTACCGTATCGAGCAGGGTTTCGCCTTTTGCGGAGGAAGAACTACTGGCTGTGAAATTGAGTACATCGGCTGATAACCTGCGTTCGGCTAATTCAAATGACATACGCGTACGGGTGGAATTCTCGTAAAAAAGATTCACAATGGTCACATCCCGTAAGGAAGGAACTTTTTTAACCGGTCGCTGTAAAACGTCTTTGAATTGCTGGGCAGTGGAGAGAATTAACTGAATATCTTCTCTGTTGAGATCCTTGATACCAAGAAGATGTTTGGTAGATAGTTTCATTAAAAATCAAAGATAGTAAATTCCGGAATATCGTTACAAGAAAGATAAGGCTGGAAACCAGATCACTTAAATCAATACCACTTCATCCACCGCATCCTTTTCCTGCCAGCAAACTTTTACCTTCTGGGAAATGATGGTATCGATCACTTTCCCTGCATAATCGGGTTGAATCGGTAATTCCCGGCTAAAACGCCGGTCGATCAGTACACAGAGGGAAACATGCGAAGGCCGGCCGAATGCCAGCAGCGCATCCAGTGCCGCTCGGATGGTGCGACCCGTGTAAAGCACATCATCGATCAGGATCACTTTTTTGTTTTCGATGCTGAAAGGGATATCGGTCTGGTTGGCGATATGCAGGCTTTTCCTGACATCATCCCTGTAAAAAGTGATATCCAGTTTGCCGTATTTGATTTTATCAGGTGACACGATGCCGCCCAGTTCCGCAACGATCCGGTCGCTGAGATATATCCCCCGGGGTTGCAGACCAATGATCACCGTATCTGTGAGTTGCAGATGATTTTCCAAGATCTGGTGTGCCAGTCTTTTTACCGTAAGCGCCAGTTGTTGTCCGGTTAATATCGTCTTCAAAACCAAATTTTTATTAAAAATAAATGCTTTCTGTCATACGTGAGATGAATAATTCAGCCAGTTCTGGTTTAATTTGCCGCGGATGCTGAGACTGGGTTCCATATCACTGGTACAATTCCGGAATTATCCGGAAGCAAGTTTTCCTTTTGTGGAAAGAATCGTGGGTATTTGCGGATTGAACGGAACCGGTAAAACCAATTTGCTGGATGCCATCTATTATCTCAGTTTTTCCAGGAGTTATTTTTCCAGACCCGACAGCCAGAATGTTCAGCATGGAATGGCGGGAATGCGTTTGTCGGGCAGCTTTGAGCTGAACGGGGAAAAACAGGAGCTGGTTTGCATCCTCAGGGAGAATAACCGAAAAGAGCTGATCCTGAACGAGGAGGCCTATCGAAAATTATCAGACCATATTGGCAAATTTCCTTGTGTGATGATCGCTCCGGATGATGTGGTCATCATTACCGGAGGCAGTGAGGAAAGAAGAAACGGAATCGACAGTTTGTTATCCCAACTGGAAAAGCCCTATCTGCTGAACCTGATTGATCATAACCGGATCCTGCAGCAACGCAACAGCTTGTTGAAAGCGGCTGCTGAATCGGGTATACTTGACGAGGCCCTGCTCGAAATCCTCAACACCCAATTGATTGCAAAGGGAAACTGGTTGTATGAAAAAAGAAAAGCCTTCCTGAATGCCTATCTCCCATTGGTGATTTCCCTGTATGAAAAAATTGCAGGCAGGGATGATGGCCTACTGATCCGATACGAGAGTCAACTTCACCAGACTGATTTTGCTGGACTGCTGAAAAACAACCAGTCACGCGATCTTGTCCTGCAAAGAACCACGGGAGGCATCCACAGGGATGACCTGGTGTTCACGATGGGCAATGCCGCATTCAAGACCGAAGCGTCACAGGGACAAAGAAAAAGCCTGCTTTTTGCTCTCAAACTGGCCGAGTGGCAGACCCTCAAAGAAAAAAAAGGGTTCACTCCCATCCTGCTGTTGGATGATGTGTTTGAAAAACTGGATGAAAACAGGATGTACCAGTTATTGCATTGGGTTTGCACTGAAAGTGACGGCCAGGTTTTTATCACCGACACCCATGCAGACAGGTTACAGGAACATCTGGAGGAAATGGATGTTTCGTATCAGATGATACAGTTAGAATAGAATGTTTTGGGTTTGGCGTTTGGGGTTTGGGGTTGTTATGGGTTTGTAGTTGGATTAATGGATTAATGATCTTAACAATTGTAAAAAATGGTTGAAAACTCCCAACCCCAAACACCAAACCCCTAACTTTACCCCATGTCTGAATTTCATATTGGCGACGCCATCAAGGGGTTTGTAAACAAGAGCCAGTTGCGCAACGGGATCCGTGCTGTGCAGATAGAAGAGATATGGGAGCAATTGATGGGAAAAACCATTGCCAAATACACGGATAAGATCCAGATCATCCAGCAGAAATTATTTATCCATACCGCAGTGGGGCCGTTGAAAAACGAATTGCTTTATCAGAAACAGCAGATCATTGATCGTGTGAATGAGGCGTTTGGGGAAACCGTGATCAACGAAGTGATTATCCACTAACCCTTCCTATTGAATCCTCACCCGGGGATCCACCAGCCCATACAGGACATCTGCCAGTAAATTGACCAGGATAAAAAATGCAGCGGTCAGTAAGACACTGCCCATGACCACCGGGAAATCCAGTTTCTCCAGCGCATCCACGGTCACTTTTCCAATGCCTTTCCATCCGAAGATATATTCTACAAAAAAAGCACCTGCCAGCAATTCGGCAAACCAGCCTGTTATGGCAGTGATCACCGGATTCAGGGCATTGCGCAATGCATGTACAAAAACCACTTTTTTCCTGCTGAGCCCCTTGGCAAATGCGGTTCGGATATAGTCCTGGTCCAGCACATCCAGCATGGCACTTCTGGTCAGTTGTGTGATGATGGCCAGTGGACGGATGCCCAGTGTGATGGCAGGCAGGATAAGATTCTGCAGGGACAATTGTTTTCCTGCAAAGGGATCGGTTGTATAGAGGCTGCCTGTCATGTGCAGACCTGTTAGATTACTGAATACAAATCCAAACAGATAGGCTATGATAATTCCCATAAAAAAAGAAGGGGCAGAAATGCCCAATACGCTGGCAAAAACGGATGTCGTATCCATCCAGGTATTTTTTTTGACGGCTGCCAGTACCCCTAATAAAATACCCAGAACCGTAGCCAGTGCCATGGCCGCAATGGCCAGGATCAGGGTGCCCGGAAGGGCTTCCCATAATACATCCGCAACCTGTTTTTTGGTTTGATAGGATCTTCGGAGATAAGGTATTTTAATTGCCAGTGTATTTTCGCCACCAATAAAGAACCCCTTCAATTGTTTTTCTTTGATCTCCTTTCTGCTATGCAGGGCTATCGGAGATACATCATTCATGTATAACAGAAACTGCTTCCATTTTGGCTGATCGAGGGCAAGTTCTTTTCGTATGTTGGACAAGGTCGTACTGTCGCCCGACTGCCCCAATACCAATCTGGCCGGATCTCCCAATCCCTGGAAGAGAAAAAAAACAAGCATCACCACTCCAGCCAAAACTGCAATGCCATAACCGGTTTTTCTGATCAGGTATCGAAACATGATTTTCGTTTAAGGCAATTGCTGGATTTCCCTGATCACCTGGTCTGCATCCGCATAACTGGTCTTGGATACAACAGTGGCTCCCCGCATCATGAAATAGGTTGGGTTGGCCCTGGCTGCGGTTTTGATCACGGTTGCATCACAGGTAAGAATCGGGATATCCGGAAATCTGGCCACTGATTTTTCCGCATCGGCGGTAACCATCAGCAATGTGAGCTTTTTCCTGGCAGCCAGTTTTGCGATCTCTTCCAGTCCGCTTGCCCAGTCATCCACTTTATTGAGGTCTTTTACAAACACGAGCATATAGGGTTCCTGGCGGGCAAATACGGCTGCGGTTGTGTCTGCGCCAGAAAGGGTCTGTAAGGAGAAATCGAGAATCCTGGCTACCTTACCGTTCCCTTTTTTTACAAGTTTATCCTTTCTATCCTGAAAAATATAGGTGGAATCAAAATCTTCCGGAAAATGTGCCTGGTCAAATTCAACTTTTTTGCCATTTCTTTCGTAGGTAAACACGATGGAAAAACTATCCGGTATTGCACCGGCGGGTGTCTGCATCTGTTCCAGGATATTGTTTCCTTTTTTATAGGGTAAACAGTCCACCAGCGGCAGATGTTTGAGTACATAAAACTGACCAAAAGTGGTGGCTGCTGTCACCAATAACAAAACAGAAAGTGCCAGACTGGCTTTTACGATCGATTCGATTCTTCGATGCGACAGGAATAAGACCAGGATCAGGATCATCAATGCAATGTCTTTTTCAAAGGATTGCAGTGGGGTCAGGGGCAGACAATCCCCAAAACAACCACAGGTTTTGATCTTACCTGAGAATAAGGCATACCCGGTTAAGAAAGTAAAGAAAATGATCAGCAGCAACAGTAACCAGCTGAACAGACGCATCCGCCATCCTATGATAACCGCCACCCCTGCTAGTACTTCAAATACATTCATCACCATGGCAAAAAACAGGGTATAGCTATCCAGTCCGTGCAGGTTCCAAACCTCGAAAAATTCCTGCATTTTATAGCTCAGTCCCAATGGGTCATTGGCTTTGATCAGACCTGAAAAAATAAACAGGAGACCAACTGTCCAGCGTATGATTAACAATCCTTTTTTCATATCTCTTTTATTTTTGCCAGTAAACCGGCATACATGATTCTTTTTTGAAAACCATCCCGGCTACTGTTTTCCTTCGGCAATCAGGATAAGTGCAAAGACGGCATAATTGATGATGTCCACATAATTGGCATCAATCCCTTCACTGATAAGTGTTTTCCCATCGTTGTTCAAAATCTGTTTGATCCGCATGAGTTTCATCAGGATCAGGTCTGCAAAACTTTGCTGGCTCATTTCCCGCCAGGCTTCCCCATAATCGTGGTTCTTATCCAGCATGGTGTTTCTGGCAAGCAGTATGTTTTTGTCATACAGTGCATCCACCTGTTCAACGGGCAGTTCTTCCACCATGGCTTGTCCCAGTTCCATCTGCATCAATCCGATCACGGCATAATTCAAGATACCTTTGAATTCCGAAGGTATATCATCCCCTACTTTCTGTGTATTCAGATCCTGTATGGTCCGGATACGCAGCGCTTTGATAAAGATCTGATCTACCACGGAAATGGTGCGCAGAACGCGCCAGGCCGTGCCATAGTCCCGGGTTTTCTTGATAAAGATTTCCTTACAACTGTTCACTGCCTGATCGTATTGCTGATTGGTATCCCCCATTTTAACAGAATGCTTTAATGTCTTTGGTAATATCTTTGAAGAGAATGCAAGATAATTGAATACAGAGTATGTTCACACTTAACTGTAAAGGAAGATTGCTGGCTATCAGGGAACCCATTGTCATGGGCATCATCAATGCCACTCCGGATTCCTTTTTCCGCGGCAGCCGCAGGGAATCCGTACTGGATGCCCTCGAGACTGCTGAAAACATGCTGGCCCAGGGGGCTGCCATTTTGGATATCGGGGGGCAAAGCACCCGACCGGGAAGTAAGCCTTTAACCGCCGAAGATGAATTGAAGCGGGTACTGCCAGTTGTAGACGCCATCAACCGGCGGTTTCCTGAAGCCTTTATCAGTATTGACACTTATCATGCGATGGTTGCCCGGGAGGCCGTATCGGCAGGTGCGGTTATTGTAAACGATATCAGTGGCGGATCTTTTGATGAAGCGATGCTTGATACGGTGGCCAGTCTGCATACGCCCTATGTTTGTATGCATAATAAGGGAAACCCGGAACAGATGCATTCGATCACCCCTTATGAGGATGTGACTCGGGAGGTATTGGATTATTTTATTGCCAAAAAAGCCATCTGTCTGGAGAAAGGTATTACCGATCTGATCATTGACCCCGGTTTTGGTTTCAGCAAAACAGCAGACCTCAATTTTCAATTACTGAAACAACTGGAAGTGTTTTCGGTACTGGAAAAACCGCTATTGATCGGTGTATCCCGGAAATCCACGATCTATAAAACCCTGGGCATAACCGCAGAAAAGGCGCTGAATGGCACTACGGTTCTTCATACGGCCGCCCTGCTGAAAGGTGCTGCCATCCTTAGGGTGCATGATGTCAGAGAGGCGATGGAAGCCATCACCTTAACAAACAGGTTAAAGTAAAAAAAGAGTCTCCCGTATGGAAGACTCTTTCAATGATTTATTCAATGGCTATTCTTATTTCTTAGGCTGTGGCTGTCCGGGTGCCGGAGTAGCTGCTGGCGGTGCCGGTGTGGTAACATCCAGCATCTCAACATCAAAAACCAGGTTTGAATAGGCTGGAACTACCGGTGGTTGACCACCCTGTCCATAAGCCAGCATAGAAGGAATAAAGATCTTTCCTTTTCCGCCCTTACCAAATAAACGCAATGCCTCATCCAGACCCGGTATAACGGCATTGGTTCCGACCACCACCACCATGGGTTGGTTATTGGGTTTGGTTTTATCCATATTGGAATCAAATTCTTTCCCGTTCAGAAAAGTACCCCTGTAAAGAACACTTGCCTGTTTACCGGAATCTGCTTTCATGGCATCGCCCGGATTTTCTACTTCAACCAGAACACCGGATGTGGTTGATTGGGTTTTGATACCTTTTTTGGTGGTGAAATCCTTTAATTCCTTGATTTCCCTGTCTTTTTCCAGAACCTGCTCATTTTGCAGATCGGCAGAAGCTTCCTGCTGACTGGCAAATGTTTTCAGGATTTCCACACGGCCATTGATCACGTCTTTTGCATGGAACATGTCGTTATATTCGATCATTCCCAGTTTTTTCAGGGTGTCAACACTCATCACAAAAGCAACTTTATCCCCTACACCGCATTTGGTAATGATTTCCAGAAAACTGTGTTTGGCCGGACGGGTAGTATCCACAACCATATAACCGGGTATATGTCCGTAAGAAGAAGTCAGTACGGTATCCTTGGCCCCGATCTTATATTCAATATTGAATTTTACAAACTGACCTTGTTTCAGTGTTTCCTTACTGTTTCCTTTGGTGATCTTATAGGCAAGACCAGAAGGGGTTTTTTGATATTGATTACAGCTTGCAAGCAATACGATGGCTACGAATAGCGCTAGGGTTGTTCTCATCATTTGATTTTATTGTAGTTGATTTTTATACGATGGTAATACTTCGTGAAACTTTTTTATGTTCTCATCCAGGCTGTCGTAACTACCCCCACCGGCAGCGTTTACATGACCGCCTCCGTTAAAATGGGTCCTGGCAAAACTGTTCACATCAAAATCTCCTTTGCTCCGGAAACTCCATTTGCGTTCACCTTCCCTGTCGATCACCAGTGCCCCAAAGCGGATACCCTGGATGGTTAACAGATAATTTACCAGTCCTTCCGTGTCCCCGGTCTTGATGTTGAATTTGTTCAGGTCAGCCTTTGTAATATACATCAATGCGGTATTATATTCATACAACACTTCCATCCTGTTCAGGAGGGCATATCCGATAAAGCGCAGCCTGTTCTCCAGAAAATTGTCATAGATATTATTATGGATGCGGGTATGTACGAGCCCGTGGTCTTTTAAATCTGCCACCATCCTGTGCACGGATGCGGAAGTAGCCGGGAAACGGAAAGAACCGGTATCGGTCATTACGCCGGTATACAGACATTCAGCCATCGTGGCGTTGAGCAGGTTTCCATGTCCGGAATCCACGATAAAATCATAAACCATTTCACAGGTGGAACTTTTTGCCGTATTGCTGATGCCATAGTTAAATGCTTCTTCCTGGGGCTGTTCATGATGGTCAATCAGGATTTTTGTACAGTTTGCCGCCAGAAGGGGTTTTTCCATGTGTTTGGTCCGATGCAGAATATTGAAGTCCAGGCAATAGATATGATGCGCCTGTTCGATCAGGGAGATGGATTTCTCCTTATGCTGTTCAAAATTGATCACCTGGTCGATACCGGGCATCCAATCCAGGAAATCGGCCCAGTTGGTGGGTGAGATCACTGTGGCTTCGTGACCCAGGCTTATCAGGAAATGGTACAAACCCAATGTAGAGCCCATAGCATCCCCATCCGGCTTTTGGTGCATGGTAATCACTACTTTGGCCGGTGTGAGCAATTGGGGATAGAAATGTTCGATTGATTGCATGTGATGGGCGCAAAATTGCGCTTTCCGCACTATTCTATCAAATCAATTTGTCAGGATTTAACAAAAATCAGGGATGTTTCTGCTTAAAACGATGGGGTTATGCTTACTTTTGCCGCCGAAATTTTACAAACTATATGAGTAACCGAACATTTACCATGATCAAACCGGATGCCACCCAGAAAGGTTATACCGGCGCTATTTTAGACCAGATTATCAAAGCAGGTTTTACCGTTAAGGCCATGAAATGGACCAAACTGACTGTTGAGCAGGCTGGTTTGTTTTATGATATTCACCGCGAAAGACCTTTTTTTGGAGAACTGGTTGAGTTTATGAGCAGCGGACCCATTGTGGCAGCCATTCTTGAAAAAGAAAATGCGGTGGCTGATTTCAGAAAATTGATCGGGGCCACCAATCCTGCCCAGGCAGAAGAAGGCACCATCCGGAAATTATATGCAGCATCCGTTGGTGAGAATGCTGTTCATGGCAGTGACAGCGATGAAAATGCAGCAATAGAAGGAGATTTTTTCTTTTCTAAGTTGGAACGTTTCTAAACGGATCCATGATTTTTTTTACAAGGTTCTCTATAAAAGAGAACCTTTTTTTATGCAAATACAAAAGGGTCCCCTGTTTT
>JAGWTX010000515.1 GCA_028875955.1 Bacteroidota bacterium
ATTCTCATCCCTGGCAAGACCGATGGTTCTGTATGCCAGCATTTGATAGGGATTTAGCCGAACGGTTTTTTCATCGGCGATCAATCCGCTTTTATATCTTCCCAGCCGGAATAAGGGAAATTTCCGAAGCTGTTCATATTCCCTGTATGAGATATTTCTTTTCAGTAATAAATAGCCTTCATCATTGTTATACCCTTCCTGAAACAGGTGTTTATATTCCCCGGCAGACTGATCTTTGAACAGATCTGCCATATACTCACTCAGCGAATCCAGGTTGGACCGGAAAAGAAAACCATTTTTTTCGTGCAGGGACGCCACCCTGAAATCCATATAGAGATCAAATTGCGGAATACTGGTACTTAGCATTTCTCCATCCGCACTGTAGATGGTTCCACGTTCCGCTTCAATTTCTTCCAGTTTCTGGTGCAGGCTATCACTCATACTCCGCCAATGCGTACCCTGAACCTGTTGGATATAGACCGCTTTCCCAAATATGGCTACACAAGCCACCACCACGAGCAGGTAGCTTAGATAGACTCTCCATAATATGTCGCGTTTTACATCCAAGTATTTTTTTTTACAGCTATCCTTTGATCAAACAATGACTTTGTTGCCTTTACTTATTTATCTGCCTTTTGCAACCTTCTGGGAATTTCCTTACTCACTTTCAACCCCAATGGCTCGGTTGCTTTTACAATCTGCATTTCCTGGCTCTTGAACATCACTTCGCTTTTGAGCGTCTTGTACTCATACTGCAGGTCCTTCAGCTCGTTACTGGTGCTGTTGATCTTGCGAATAATCCTGTCTCCCCTGTGACCATTTGCGATATATAATACCGTCAATACGGACAAATACAGAAAGAAAGGGATATTCTTGACAATCCACTGATAATTAAACAAACCCTTTAGCGGATTCCTGTTTGTTTTTTCAGTTGTCTGTTCTGTCATCCTGCCTGTTCTGTTTTTTTTATAAGTTCAATTGGTGATTGTTGCTTCTTGTCTATCGTTATAATTTTTCCGCTATCCTGAGTTTGGCACTTCTGCTCCTGCTATTCTGTTTCAACTCTTCCGCATTTGCGGTAATGGGCTTTTTTGTGATGATCTGAAAAACCTGCTCCTTCGTTACAGACATAAGGGGGTGGTCGGGTGTTTCGTCAAAACTGCCCTGGCGGAAGAAATTCTTCACTACCCTGTCTTCTATGGAATGGAAGGTGATGATGGCAACACGGCCACCTGGTTTCAGCACAGCAGGAACCTGCTGCAGCATGTCTTTCAACGCACCCATTTCGTCGTTCACCTCAATCCGCAAAGCCTGGAATACCTGAGCTAAGTACTTGTTAGGATTTCCTTTCACCACGGGGCTGATCAATGCTTTGAACTGCTCAATTGTTTCAAACGGCAAGTGCTTACGCTGGTGAACAATGTGTTTTGCCAATGTAATCGCATTGGTTACTTCTCCATATTGTTCAAACAGTTTGTGCAGTTGCTGCTCTTGATAAGTGCGGATGATATCGGCAGCCGTAGCTCCCTGGCGCCTGTCCATACGCATATCCAGCGGGCCGGAAAAACGTATCGAAAAACCGCGGTCGCCTTCGTCAAACTGGTGACTACTAACGCCAAGGTCGGCGAGTATACCATCCACCTGGTTTATCTTGTGCAGGCGGAGCATCCGTTGCAGGTGACGGAAATTCTGAGCCACAAAAATTATCCGCCCATCTTCGGGTAAATTTTGTTGTGCATCAGCATCCTGGTCAAATGCAATGAGCTTTCCTTCAGCGCCCAAACTTTCAAGAACTCCTTTGCTATGTCCGCCACCGCCAAATGTGCAATCCACGTAAACACCATTGGGTTTAATGGCAAGACCTGTTAAGGTTTCATGATAGAGGACGGGGATATGATAATCAGGGTTGGGAGTTGGGAGTTGGGAGTTTGGGGTTTCCTTCATCACTTGTTTTGTTTTTTACTTCCTCATTCCTTTTCCTTATTTTCCTTACCTGTCATCACTTCTTCCGCCAGGCTGCTGAAAGCCTCGGGTGAAAAATCCTCAAAGAGCTGTTTGTACTTACCTGCATCCCAGATCTCAAACCGGTCCAATGCGGCGGCCAGAACAATGTCCTTGCCTAACCCGGCAAATTCTTTCAGTGTTTGGGGAAGCAACATACGGCCGGCAGAATCCAGCTCTATTTCTGTTGCCCCACCTAAAAACTGGCGGCGAAATTGACGTACCTTGGGGTCGAAATCATTCAACTGACTAATTTTGGCAATAATCAATTCCCAACTTTTGATCGGATATAATGTGAGGCATTTTTCAAAGCCACGGCTGAGTATGAAACGCCCTTCCCCTTCCGGTAACTGTTTTTTCAGTCCACCAGGAATCAGGAAGCGACCTTTCGCATCTACCGTAGCCTCATATTCGCCGTGAAATCCGTTCATTGGTTAATAACTATTTCCAAGATTACCACTTGTTGACACAAAATAACACTTTTTCCCACTTTTAAACCC
>JAGWTX010000516.1 GCA_028875955.1 Bacteroidota bacterium
GCAACTAAACAACCCTGATATGGAACAAAAAATTACACCCTCCTGGACCAAGGGGCTTATCATCAGCCTGCTTTTAATCGTTTACGGCCTTTTTCTGTATTTTACGGGGCAGCAGCAAAACAAAACACTGGGTATGCTGCAGCTGGTAATACTGGTTGCCGGAATGATTGTAGCCTGCATTGGATATTCAAAACAGATGAATGGCAATCTTACCTTTGGAAACCTTTTTGCACATGGTTTTAAAGCTACAGCCACCGTTATTGTCATCATGTCTTTGTATACCATACTTGCCACCAAATTATTGTTTCCGGATATGATTGACCAGGCCATGAACCAGGCCAGGGTTGAAATGGAGAAAAAAGGAACCCTTTCCGATGAACAGATTACGCAGGGGATCGCATTGGGCAGAAAATTCTTTGTACCCTTTGCCATCGGCGGAATCATTTTAAGTTTTGGCATTATCGGTGCCATCGGGTCATTGATCGGCGCCGGTGTTGCGAAGAAAAACCCGAATTATAATCCCTTAGAACAATAGGAATGGATGTATCGATAGTTGTGCCTTTATTCAATGAAGATGAATCCCTGCCCGAATTGTGTGCCTGGATCGAAAAAGTGGTTTCTGACCATCAGCTATCCTATGAGGTAATCCTGGTGGATGATGGCAGCACGGATGATAGTTGGGCATTTATTGAAAACAAAAGCCGGGAAAACCCACATATAAAAGGCATCAAATTCCAGCGTAATTACGGAAAATCCGCTGCACTGAATGAAGGTTTCAAAGCGGCTCAGGGCGATGTGGTGATCACGATGGATGCAGATATGCAGGATTCACCGGATGAAATCCCCGCACTTCGAAAAATGATCCTGGATGAGGGTTTTGACATGGTCAGCGGCTGGAAAAAAAAGCGCTACGATAATACACTTACCAAGAACCTTCCCTCCAAATTGTTTAATGCGGTTGCGCGTGCCAATTCCGGCATCCAACTGCATGATTTTAATTGCGGTCTGAAAGCCTATAAAAGGAAAGTGGTAAAAAGTATTGAAGTTTATGGTGAAATGCATCGGTATATCCCGATTCTGGCCAAGGGCAGCGGGTTCCGGAAAATAGGCGAAAAAGTCGTAGAACACAGACCCAGGAAATATGGCGTAACCAAATTTGGCTGGCAAAGATTTGTAAACGGGTTCCTGGATCTTGCCACCATCCTGTTTTTAGGAAAATTCGGGAAAAGACCCATGCAGTTTTTCGGTCTGCTGGGAACAGTATTTTTTTTGATCGGTCTGGGATCCAGTATTTACCTGATCATTGCCAAACTGGTTTCTGTTGATTTCAGTTTGACCAACCGGCCAGGATTTTATATCGCGCTAACCACCATGATCATCGGTATGCAACTGTTCCTGACCGGTTTCATGAGCGAACTGATCGCCAGGAACGCGCCTGAAAGAAACAGTTATCTCATAGAATCCACTGCCGGATTATAAGACAATACGGAATAGACGAATGATCCGTGCATCCCATCTTGTGTCTATTTTTAAATTTTTACTTTTGATTTCCTCCTACATGGCAAAAAAAATCATCATTATCGGACCAGCCTGGCCCTTACGGGGTGGATTGGCTTCCTTTGATGAAAGACTGGCCAGGGCATTTATCAGCGAGGGTTATGAGACCCGTATTTATACCTTTTCCTTACAATACCCGGATTTCCTGTTTCCGGGCAGTACCCAATATTCCACGGATCCAAAACCGGAAGGTCTCCCTATAAAAGTCTGTATCAATTCTGTAAACCCATTCAATTGGTTTGCCATTGGAAATGAATTGAAAAAAATGAAACCAGACATTGTGGTTGTTCGTTATTGGCTGCCTTTTATGGGCCCCTGTCTGGGTACCATTTTACGAAGGGTAAGAAAAAACAGATACACAAGGATCATTTGTATTGCCGACAATATCATCCCGCATGAACACAGACCGGGAGACCAGCTTTTTACCCGCTATTTTGTACCCTCCATTGACGGGTTTATCACCATGAGCCTGAAAGTAAAAAACGATCTGGCCCGGTTCACCAGGATCCAAGCCATCCAGGTGGTGCATCCCCTCTATGATAATTTTGGAGAAGGAATGGATACACTGGATGCCAGGAAAAAACTGGGATTACCGGAGGAGGATAAGATCATTTTATTTTTCGGTTTCATCCGCAAATACAAAGGGCTGGATCTTTTATTGGAAGCCATGGCTGACCAGCGGATCCGCAAATCAGGCATCAAATTGCTGGTAGCAGGTGAATTTTATGAAAAAAGGGAGGAATATGATGCGCTGATAGATCAGTTGCAGATCCGCGATGCATTGATTTTAAGAACCGATTTTATCGCAGACAGCGAAGTAAGGTATTATCTGAGTGCCGCAGATTTTGTGATCCAGCCCTACCGTAATGCAACCCAAAGCGGGGTCACCCCACTGGCGTATCATTTTGAAAAACCCATGCTGGTCACCAATGTTGGCGGA
>JAGWTX010000517.1 GCA_028875955.1 Bacteroidota bacterium
AACCAGGACCTGCACAACAGCGCTTCAGCAGATTACCTGGTGGTAACCAGTCCTGAATTGTTTTCCGAAGCGCAGCGATTGGCGCAGTGGCATGCCACGCAGGATGGTTTCAAAACCGTACTGGTTACCACCGACCAGATTTACAACGAGTTTTCCAGCGGCAGCCCGGATCCCACAGCCATCCGTGACTTTGTAAAAATGTATTATGATAAGGGGCGAAATGGTTCGGGTAGCCCCCAATACCTGCTTTTATTTGGGAGTGCTTCCTATGATTACCGTTTTCGGATTCCCAATAACCGGAACTGGGTTCCCGGTTTTGAAAGCCGGGAATCGCTCTCCCCGCTGTTGACCTATACATCAGACGATTTTTTCGGTTTATTGTCTGACAGTGATGATATCAACCGGAACACACCGGGCATACTCCTGGATATGGGAATCGGCAGGATTCCGGCCAGAAACCTGGCCGAGGCACAGATAATGGTGGATAAGATCATTCATTACCAATCCTCCGCCAGTATGGGTGCCTGGCGAAACCAGCAGGTGTTTATCGCGGATGACCAGGATCAGAATCTTCACCTTACAGATGCAGAAACGATTTCGGCGGATGCAAAAGCCGTAAACCCGCTCTTCAACCAGGAAAAAATCTATCTCGATGCCTACCCGCTGGTAAGCAGCAGTGCCGGGGGGCGTTATCCCTCGGTAAATGATGCCATCGTAAACCAGGTATTCAATGGCGCACTGCTGTTGAATTACAGCGGTCATGGGAGTTACCAGCGGCTGGCTGATGAAGCCATTTTGACGCAGGATGAATTGAACCGTTTTAACAACCCGGATAAACTACCCCTCTTTATCACCGCCAGCTGCGATTTCGCACCCCACGATGATCCGGCCAAGAACTCATTGGGTGCCGGTATCCTGACCGGAAACAAAAACGGGGCCATTGCCCTGCTCACCACCACCCGCCTGGTTTTTGCCTATAGTAACCGGGAGATCAATGATACTTACCTGAAAATTGCCCTCAAACCAGGGGCAGATGGCCAATATCTCCGTTTAGGGGAGTCGGTTAGGCAGGCAAAAAATGTTACCTCCCAATCCTCCGGTGACTACCTGAACAACCGGAAATTTACCCTATTGGGAGATCCCGGTTTGCGGCTTGCTTTTCCTTCCCTCAATATTACCCTCACGGGATTGAATGGCCATCCGATCAGTACGGCTGATACACTCAGGGCCTTACAGAAATATACTTTTACGGGTGAAATCACCGGGCCTGGCGGATCCCTCATCAGCAATTTTTCAGGTAACCTGGAAACCACCGTGTATGACAAACCCCAGACCATAAACACATTGGGCAATACAGCTGCCAGTCCGGTTACTTCTTTTCAGCAACAGAATGCCGTCCTGTATAAAGGCAATGCCAGTATTACCCAGGGTAAATTCAGTTTTAGTTTTATTGTACCTAAGGATATCAGTTTTCAGACAGGCAGGGGGCGGATCAGTTTATATGCATCCAACGGGGTTACCGATGCGAGTGGAGAGAACAGTCTTTTTTCAATAAAGGGCGACGGAGGCGGGTCTTCAGATATCACAGGTCCGGAAATCAAGCCATTTTTGAATGATACCCTTTTTAAAAACGGAGGCCTGACCCATGAGAATCCCGTTTTGCTGGTAAAACTGTTCGATAGCTCCGGGATCAGTACTTCCGGTAATGGGATCGGTCATGATATTACGGCCATTATCGACGGGGTGGAGCGGGAATTGCTGGTTTTGAATAGTTATTATACTGCGGATGCCGATAGTTACCAGTCAGGGCGGGTCAGGTACCAGTTACCTACTTTAACCGAAGGCCCGCATACGATCCGGATCAAAGCCTGGGATGTGGCCAATAATTCCAGCGAAGTAAGCCTGGATTTTGTGGTCCGGAAAAAGAACCAACTGGAAATCCGGAACCTGGTGAACTATCCCAATCCGTTTTCGGTGTCAACCCGTTTCTCCTTTGAGCACAACCAGCCCAATACAGACCTGGATGTAACGATACGGGTGTACAATGCACAGGGCGCGCTGGTCAGAAACATTCATAAGATCGTAAACACCGGGGGAACCCGTAATTGCCAGATAATTTGGGAGGGCGATAACCCATCCGGTGCAAAACTGGCAAAAGGTATTTATATTTACAAGGTAATTGTTGTGGCAGGCGGATCCGAAGTGGAGAGCAGCCGGCAGTTAATCTTATTCTAAATAGTCCTGAATGAACTGATTTCTACGCTTTTCAATGTTTCCGGGTTTTACCATTTTATGTTTAGTATTGTATGTTGATCTTTGTTGGCAGGGAAAATTATATTCCGGAAAGCGGAATGGGATAATTTCTGCTCTAAGCTTAGATAAGTATAAATACCGGTCAGCCATAAAGTGGTAAAACAGACTGATCAGATTCATCTAACAAAACCATTTTGAATGAGTGCTCGTTTTAGAAAATTAATATCAGTTGTAACAGG
>JAGWTX010000518.1 GCA_028875955.1 Bacteroidota bacterium
CTGGGTTTATATGCGTTTACCATGCCTGCCTGCACCCGCATCAAAATGGAAGGGAAAAAGAGTTTTATCACGGCGATGGGCCTGGACGCTTTTGTGTTGTTCAGAAGAAAGAAAATGATCATATTTTTTGTCTTTGCCATGCTGCTCGGAGCTTCGCTTCAGATCACCAACGCATTCGGATCCCCTTTTCTGGATGATTTTAAAAACGTCTATCCCGACTCATTTGGGGTAAAACATCCCAACCTGCTGATCTCCATCTCACAGATCTCAGAAACCTTGTTTATTCTGACCATCCCCTTCTTCCTGAAAAAATGCGGGATCAAGAATGTGATGCTGATGAGCATTTTTGCCTGGGTATTCCGTTTTGGATTATTTGCCATTGGCAATCCGGGGCATGGCTTGTACTTACTGGTGCTTTCCATGATCATCTACGGGATGGCTTTTGATTTTTTCAATATCTCAGGTTCACTTTTTGTTGAGAAGGAAGCCGATATCAAAATCAGGGCCAGTGCCCAGGGTTTATTCATGCTGATGACCAACGGTATCGGTGCCTATCTGGGTGGGACCATCAGTGGCTGGGTAGTGGATTATTTCACGGTGGATGGCATAAAAAACTGGACCAATATCTGGTTTTCCTTTAGTGCCTATGCATTGTTGCTCGGCATCTTTTTCCCGCTGTTTTTCCGCTACAAACATGTCAGCGAAAAAGATGTGGCAACCGTATAAGTTTCAAGAGTCTTTTATGGGAATTCCTTAAACCGACGGACAGTTTTTCTGTAATTTTTTTGCGAAAGATCCTTCATCAGGTAAATTCAAATAATAATTCGCCTTATTTATGCCGTACCATTTAATTTTGCAGGGTAAATAGGTGCATATGATCTCCGTAGCTTCAGGTGCTGCCGTTCTGGTAGCCAATACTCCCGATACAGAACTCAGAAAAATTGGTGAAAAAATACTAAACAAGGAAAGAATCAGTTTTGAGGATGGTGTCATCCTGTTCGAAAAAGGTTCCTTATCCTGGCTGGGAACCCTGGCTAATTGGATGAGGGAGGAAAAACATGGAAACAAGACCTATTTCAATAGGAATTTCCATATTGAACCCACCAATGTCTGTGTGTTCTCCTGTAAATTCTGCTCCTATTCCCGCCTCTACGCCAACCGGGAGGAAGGTTGGGAACTGAGTATTGACCAGATGATGCATATCGTAAAAAGCTACGACGGCAAACCCGTAACGGAAGTGCATATTGTTGGTGGGGTTCACCCGAAAATGAACCTGGCATTTTTTCTGGAATTATTAAGGGCTATCAAAGCGCACCGTCCTGATCTGCATATCAAGGGATTCACACCGGTTGAACTGGACTACATGTTCAGCAAGGCAAAAGTATCCGTTGAGGAAGGGATGCGGATGGCAAAGGAAGCCGGGCTGGATTCATTACCCGGTGGCGGTGCGGAAATCTTTCATCCGGAGATCAGGCAACAGATCTGTGCCGACAAGGTGGATGCGGATGGCTGGTTACATATTCACAAAGCCGCGCACCAGTTAGGTATGCACAGCAATGCCACTTTGTTATATGGCCATATTGAAAAATTCTGGCACCGGATCGATCACATGGACCGGCTGCGGAAACTGCAGGATGAAACCGGCGGGTTCAATACATTCATCCCCTTGAAATTCCGCAATAAGGATAACGATATGAGTCATGTTCCCGAATCAACCGTGATCGAAGACATGCGCATGTATGCAGTATCCCGGTTATATATGGACAATTTCCCCCATATCAAAGCCTACTGGCCCATGCTGGGAAGACAGAACGCACAATTATCCCTGTCCTTTGGCGTAAACGATATTGATGGCACTATCGATGATTCAACAAAAATTTATGCCATGGCCGGCAGTGAGGAACAGAGTCCGACCATGAGTACAGCCGACCTGGTTTCTTTGATCCGTCAGGTAAACCGGCAACCGATAGAACGGGGTACGCTGTATAATGTGATCCGGGATTATTCTGATGTAGCCATGCAGGAACTGATTGCCGATCCCCTGTTGAACTAAGGGGTTAACCTCCTGCCCATTTCAAAAAAATTACAGGGTTGTTTCTGACAACGCAGCATCAACATTCTGGCAAACTTAGTGGAACATGTATGGCCAGTCCCCCATCAGCGGTTTCCTTGTATTTGCTGTTCATATCCAGCGCTGTATCCCACATGGTTTTGATGACTTTGTCAAGACTCACAATGGCATAGTCCGGCGAACTCTGCAAAGCCAGCTGCGATGCCGTAATGGCTTTGATGGCACCCATGGTATTTCTTTCGATACAGGGTATCTGAACCAGTCCCCCAATCGGGTCGCAGGTAAGACCCAGGTGATGTTCCATTGCGATCTCAGCAGCCATCAATGACTGCCGCTGGGTACCCCCCATGCATTCTGTAAGTGCAGCTGCGGCCATGGCGGAAGAAACCCCGATTTCGGCCTGACAGCCACCCATGGC
>JAGWTX010000519.1 GCA_028875955.1 Bacteroidota bacterium
GTTGTTGATGGGAATCTGAATGAATGGACAGCTGCCCATTTTGAAACAGATAAGGAATCCCAGATACAGTATGCGCTGGATCATGATGCCGTGAATCTTTACCTGGCCATGAAAGTCCCGAACTTTCGCATGCAGATGAAAATGATCATGCAGGGCATGAAACTGTTTATCGATAAGAAAGGAAAAAGAAAAGAGGGTACGGGTATAGAATTCCCGGTAAAAAGAGAGGAAGGCAGCGGCGGATTCGGAATTCGTGGAGGAAGAGGGGCCAGTGGTGAAGCAGGTCCACCCGATCCAAAAGAAATGCGTGCACGGTTATCTGCCAATTTGATTTTCCTGAAAACATTCGGTTTTGCAGACCAGGAAGACAAGACCCTGGTGATAGGCGAAACCGGTGAAATCGGGCTGGCTTATAACTGGGATGAAGAAAATAATTTCTATATTGAATATGCAATACCCCTGCGTTTGATAGGCGACCAGGCATCCCTCCAGGGCAAGACCCTGGGCATCGGCTGGAAAATCATGGGAATGGAATCCTCCTTTTCCGGACCGGTTTCGAGCAGCACCACTCTGGTGGGTGTTCCCGCTGGTGGTGGTGGCGGAAGAAATGGCAGTGCGGGTCGTGGTGCAGGATCCCGTGCAGGCGGTGGCGTAAATTTTGGCCAGGATACCGACAGCCGTTTCAAGGATCAGCTTATCTGGACAAAATATACCCTTGTTTTTTAAACATAAAACACAATTCCTTGATCAACAATAAGAAACTGGTTACTGTCATTGCCCATTTTGCGGCCTGGCTTTGTTTTTTCACACTCCCCTACCTGGTATTTTTCCCGAGGCTGCGTGATTTCAGCATGAGCAATCATCAGCTGGCAGCCATTATCTGTAACAATGTTTTCCTGATTCTTTTCTATTACCTGAATACCCAGTTCCTGATCCCGAAATTCCTGGTCAAGGAAAAATGGTTCCTGTATATCCTTTCGATCGTCATCTGCTTACTCGTTTTCCTGTATGTGCCCAAACAGATCGCTTTGTTTATCGCGGAACCGGAACCCTTCAATCCCTTGAACCGGGAGTTTATCCGGAACCCGGCCTTTAAAGGGAAGCCCCGGTTTTCGGGCTATATGCGCAACCAGCGGCCGGTTGCAGACCCGTATAATACCGTCCTCTTTTTATTGATTTTCACAGTTGGAACCAGTATCTCTGTGATCCAGCGCTGGTTAAAAACCGAGCAGACCCGTAAGGAGACCGAGAATGAAAAGCTGAATACCGAATTATCTTTTTTGAAATCGCAGGTAAACCCGCATTTCTTTTTCAACACACTGAACAATATCTATTCGCTGGCAGTGGTACGGAGTGAGAAAACCGCACCGGCCGTGATGAAACTATCTTCGATCATGCGGTATATCCTAACAGAAACCGAAAGGGACCTGGTACCGTTAAGCAATGAAGTGGAATTCACGAATAATTTCATCGATCTGCAAAAAGTGCGGCTTACCGACAAAGTGATCCTGAGTTTTACCACGGAAGGCAACAAGGAAAACCTGCTGGTAGCCCCGCTCCTGTTTATCCCCTTTGTTGAAAACGCTTTCAAATACGGGGTAAGCACCAAGGAATCATCCAGCATCAATATCGAGATAAAAACAGAAGGGAATAAAATACAGTTTTCTTGTGTAAATTACATAGTGGCTTCAGAAAACACATTGCTGGAGAACACGGGGATCGGGATCAACAATGTGAAAAGAAGACTGGAGTTGATGTATCCCGGCAAACACAGACTGACTACAAGCGAAAGAGACAATTATTTTTCCGTATACCTAGAGATTGAAACCTGATGATACATTGTATAGCCATTGATGATGAACCCCTAGCACTGCAACTGATCAACGAATACTGCAGTAAGATCTCTTTTTTAAAACTGGAAAAGGTTTTTACGAATACCGATGAAGCCAAACAGTATTTACAGGAACATCCTGTGGACCTGCTTTTCCTGGATATCCAAATGCCGGATATCAGTGGTATGCAGTTTTACAAGAACCTGCCGCAGAAACCCCCGGTTATTTTCACAACGGCTTACAAGGATTTTGCAGCTGAAGGTTTTGATGTGGATGCAGTGGATTACCTGTTGAAACCTTTTGAATATGACCGGTTTCTGAAAGCCTGTTATAAAGCCAATGAATACCTGGAATTCATCAGTTCCCAGGAATTGCAACTCAATTCCATCTTTGTGAAGGTGAATTATGAGATCATGAAGATCAACCTCAAGGACATCGAGCTGATTGAGGCATTGGATGATTATATCAAGATCTATATCAAACCCAATCCCGTACTCACGCTGATGACGCTGAAAAGCATCCAGGAGAAATTGCCTTCCCGTGATTTTGTCAGGGTACACCGGTCTTTTATCGTACCGCTTGGCAGGATTGAAAAATTCAGCAAGACAAAACTCTGGACAGCAGGAAAAGAGATACCGATCGGGAGCAGTTA
>JAGWTX010000520.1 GCA_028875955.1 Bacteroidota bacterium
CGAAGGTTTCCAGACATAAACGGGTTTATACACCCGGATCTCCGCCTTGTCAAAACTGGTCAGTAAAAGGGTGTCCTTGGTTTTTGTTCTTATCGAATCCCCGAATTTCCGGTACTTTCCTGCGGTCAGTTCCATCAATAAGCTGTCGTTACGATAGATCTTGACGGTTTCATCGGATTGTAAACGGTACGGGCGTAACTGAATATGCCAGGGATCAATATTGGAAAGGGTATCCATGGATGCTTTCTGAATGGAGTCTTTGAATATCCGGTATGCCTGCTTGTTTAGCGCAAGGGATGTGAGATCGTTGAAATAAATGATAAAACGCTCTTTGCCCGATCTGGGTCTTTCCGCACGAAGCAGGATGCTGTTTTTCCCGATCCTGGTAAGCCCATCATTGGTCTGGTGATTGATGGAATCCCGGAAAGCCTGGTATTCCGTTTCAGTGAAGCGATAGGCCAATACCTTTTTGATAAACAGGCTGATTTCTTTTTTGGCATTACCTGAAGAAGACGGATTCTCTTTAGGAATGGTTGGGAGACCTGTTGTTTCTCCCGATGGCTTATTTTCTTGCAGGGGCAAAGGGATCAATTGCACATACTGGGACCTGGTAAAAAACCAGCTTCCTCCTTTGCGCACATAAAAGATCCGGTAATAATTCCTGACACCTGCGATGGGTCTGGTATCCACAAAACCATTAGAGGCAAGTTCAGGTGATTGGGAAGAAAACAGGGTTCTGAAATTACGGCTGCTGTCGGTGGAGCGCTGTACAGCCAATTGTATGCAATCGGGAAAGGGATTGTTCCAACTTACCTGGATCTTGTTTCGGGATAGTTCCATCACGGTAAAATCGGGAAGTTGTTTTTGTGCATGCAACCGCAACGGGTTCCAACAAATCGCAAACAGGAAAAACAGGCTACAGAGATACTTCATTAGCACAAATATAAAAGCTGTTTGGTTATTAAAAAGGTAATGTATTGAGGGGTAAGGAAGCATTTCCCTGTAACCCGCCGCTATGTATCACCAAAACCTTGCTTTTTTCTGCAAAATAACCCTTTGATACCAGGTCCTTTACAGCAAAAAACAATTTTCCCGTATACACAAAATCGCTGGGTATCCTTTCCGCCTCCCATAAAGAACGCATGCTTTCCAAAAGCAGGGGGGTATGTCTGGCATAGCCTCCAAACGTGTAACCTGCCTGCAGTGAAAAGTTTTTTTGTCTTTCAGCTGTTGTAAGCAATTGATGGATCTCATTGCGGATGGTGTCCGCATTGTTTAAAACGGGTATGCCCGTTAAACGTTGATTGGGCAGGGCAGATTTGAGTAAACCCGCCAGCATGGTTCCGGTTCCGGTTGCGCAGGCAATATCTGAGTAATCTGAAAGACTTACCAGGTTGAGGATGGTGGCGGCGCCCTTTGCACCTAGTATCCCGTATCCGCCTTCCCGGATCCAATAGATCGAGGGGTGATCATTTTCCTTCATGATTTGGGCTGTGTCACGAAAAGCGTTTCGGGATATATACCGGATCTCCATTCCATAGGATTCGGCAGTAAGCAGGGAATGGGAAGGAAATTTACCAGGCTCGCCCCGGATAAAACCGATGCTTTGCATGCCGGATTCCTTTGCCGCAAAGGCTGTGGCCACGATATGGTTGGAATAGGCCCCGCCGAAGGTAGCCAGAACTTTTTTTTGCTGTTCCCGGGCTTCGGACAGGTATTCCTTCAGCTTGAACCATTTGTTTCCGGAAACAACAGGATGTAAAAGATCCAGCCTGAGCATATCAACCGAAATGCCGGATGAAGATAAAGTTGCTGATGGCTGCGTAAGAACATTCTGTAAGTTTTCCTGCATCATATCAGTTTGTTAGGCACGTATAATCCATTAGCTTCGCAGATATAAATGTACGTTATGAAACCAACGCTTGTAATATTGGCCGCAGGAATGGCCAGCAGATATGGAAGTATGAAACAGATCGAATCATTTGGTCCTTCCGGAGAAACGATCATGGATTATTCCATTTATGATGCTATCCGGGCGGGATTTGGGAAAGTGGTTTTTATCATACGCGAGGAATTTGCCGACAACTTCAAAGCCATCTTTGAACCCAAACTGGCTGGGAAAATTGAAACGGATTATGTTTACCAGCACCTGACTTCCTTTACCGGCAACCGTCAGATTCCGGCCGAAAGAACCAAACCCTGGGGAACCGCTCATGCCGTGCTTTGCTGTAAAGGGAAAGTAAACGAACCCTTTGCGGTGATCAATGCGGATGATTATTATGGGAGGGATGCCTTTGTAAAAGCCTACCAGTTCCTGACCAGGGATTGCAACGAACAGACCTATAGTATTATTGGCTATGAACTGAAGAATACCCTGAGTGATAACGGAAGTGTGAGCAGGGGTGTTTGTGATACGGACGCTGATCACAATCTCACCGACATAAATGAACGAACCAGTATTTTCAGGGGAAAAGACGGT
>JAGWTX010000521.1 GCA_028875955.1 Bacteroidota bacterium
TTGCGCAGATGAGATTTTTGCCCAGAAGAGGCAGCCGATGAAAATAATACGATAATCCATAGAATTCAGTGTAAATCTAAGGCGAAACCCCAAGCGGAACCGGACAAAAAAATATCCCCCAATTGCATGGGGGATAATATCCTCAAAAACGGCAACATGAAGACTGTTGCATGCCCTATTACAAAAAAATCAGATTTTGGTTGATTCTCTGAAAAAAAATCATACCAAAGCCAGGTCGATCACCTGTTGCATGGTTTTCACATAATGAAATTCAACGCCTTTGATAAAGTTACTGTCGATTTCATTCACGTCTTTTTCATTCTGCCAACAGAGGATGATCTCTTTCAGGCCCGCCCGTTTGGCTGCCAGGATCTTTTCCTTGATTCCACCCACTGGCAGCACCTGCCCCCTGAGGGTGATTTCTCCCGTCATAGCTAAAAAGGGTTTTACCTTTCTGCCGGTAAATGCAGATGTCAGAGAGGTCAGCATGGTGATGCCGGCACTCGGACCATCCTTGGGTACAGCGCCTTCGGGCACATGGATGTGAATATTCTTTTTGGAAAATTCATCCGGGTCAACCCCAAGTTTTTTTGCATTGGCCTGCAAATAACTGAGCGCGGTTGACGCACTTTCCTTCATCACATTACCCAGGTTTCCGGTCAGTTTCAGTTCCCCTTTTCCTTCACCCAATATGGTTTCGATAAAAAGGATATCGCCACCCACATAGGTCCAGGCAAGACCCACCGCCACGCCGGGCATATTGGCTGTTTTATAGATCTCGTTACTGTAACGCGACTGACCCAATATTCTTTCCACATCCTGTGCTGTAATGGTGGGTTTTACCTTGTTTTTCATGGCCAGCTCCTTTGCCTGCGAACGCATGATGGAAGCCAGTTGCCGGTCCAGTTCCCTTACCCCGCTTTCACGGGTATGTTGTTCAATGATCTTTTCCAATACCTTGTCGCTGATCTTAAAATTCACTTTGGCCAAACCATGCGCTTCCTTCTGTTTGGGCAATAAATGCCGTTTTGCGATCTCCACTTTTTCTTCTACCGCATAACCACTGAGGTCAATGATTTCCAGACGGTCGCGTAAAGCGGGCTGGATATTCTGAATATTATTGGCAGTGGCTATAAAAAGCACTTTGCTCAGGTCATATTCCAGTTCCAGGTAATTGTCATAAAAAGTATGGTTCTGTTCCGGATCCAGGACTTCCAGTAATGCAGAGGAAGGATCCCCCCTGAAATCGGAACCGATCTTATCGATTTCATCCAGTATCATGACCGGGTTGGAGGATTTGCATTTCCGGATATTCTGAATGATCCGGCCAGGCATGGCACCGATATAGGTCTTTCGGTGTCCGCGGATCTCACTTTCATCATGTAAACCACCCAGACTCACCCTTACGTATTTCCTGCCGATGGCATGCGCGATGGACCGGCCCAGCGAAGTCTTACCAATTCCGGGAGGTCCCAGAAAACAAAGAATCGGGCTCCGCATATCCCCTTTCAGTTTTAATACGGCCAGGTATTCCAGGATCCGGCTTTTGATCTTGGTCATACCATAATGATCGATATCCAGCACTTTTTTGGCGTTCTTCAGGTCATAGTTATCAGCCGTATAATCCAGCCAGGGAAGATCCAGCATCAGATCCAGGTGATTATAGACCACGGAATAATCCGGCGTGGAAGGATGCATCCTTTCCAGTTTCTCAATACCATTCTTGAACAGCACCCTGGCCGCATCGGGCCATTTTTTTGACTCGGCCTTTTTCTTCATTTCGTTGATTTCCCGTTCATTGGGATCACCGCCCAGTTCATCCTTGATGCTTTTGAGTTGCTGCTGAAGAAAATAATCCCTTTGTTGTTTATCGATCTCGGTCCGGGTCTTATTGGTCACTTTATCCTTGAGCTCGGCAAACTGCAATTCCCGCTGCAGAATATAGATCAGGTGTTCCGCCCTTTTATGGATATCATGAATTTCCAGCAGCCCCTGCTTTTCCGAAAGATCGCTGTTCAGGTTACTGCTTACAAAATTGATCAGGAAGGAAGGGTTCTCAATATTTTTCAGGATGATGGAAGCTTCTGTCGGCAGATTGGGGGATAACTGGATGATCTGGGCAGCCAGGTCTTTGATACTGCTGATATAGGCCTGGAAATTTTCGGTTACCGGTAACTCATCATCTGCAAACAAACGGATATCCGCTTTGAAATAGGGGTCTTCTGAAGTCATTTCCAATAATTCGAAACGCTTCTTTCCCTGGATAATGATGGTGGTGCCCCCATCCGGCATTTTGATCAGTTTCACAATCCTTGCCACGGTACCAACCTTACAAAGATCCTTGGGTTCCGGCTCTTCAATATTGGCATCCTTCTGGGCCAGGACTCCGATCAGTTTGTCTAGTTTATAGGCATCGTTTACAGCTTTGATGCTTTTATCCCTGCCCACCGTAATGGGTAATACCACACCGGGGAACA
>JAGWTX010000522.1 GCA_028875955.1 Bacteroidota bacterium
ATCAATAAGTTTGCCGAACGTACCTATGAGAATTTCATGCAGCAGATGGAAAAACTGCAGAAACAGGGTATGAAACAGCTGATCCTTGACCTGCGCGGTAATGGGGGCGGGCTGATGAAGGAAGCCACAGATATCGCCGATGAATTTTTGAGCGGCGACAAACTCATCGTATATACAGAGGGGGAACATGTTCCCAGGTATGAATACCATTGTAAAAGGGATGGCATTTTTGAGAAGGGTAAATTGGATGTGTTAATAGATGAAGGCACCGCATCCGCCAGTGAAGTGCTGGCAGGCGCTTTGCAGGACTGGGACCGGGCCACCATTATCGGCCGCCGCTCTTTTGGAAAAGGTCTGGTGCAGCAGCAGTTTCAGATGACAGACGGCAGTGCCGTACGGTTAACCATCGCCAGGTATTATTCTCCCCTGGGAAGAAATATCCAGAAATCCTATAGTCACGGTAAGGATGAATATGAAAAAGAACTTTCCGAACGTTTCCATGATGGGGAAGTGGTCAAAGGGGATACTTCAAAACCTTCGGGGAAATCCTATAAAACGCCTGGCGGCAAGATCGTGTATGGCGGAGGCGGTATCACACCGGATATTTTCGTACCCTTTGATACGACCCGGATGGATCCCAAAATGGTGAAACTCTATTTTGAGGGTACGATTGGCATATTTGTCTACCGCTATTATATGCAGAACCGGTCATTTTTTGACAGCCTGAAATCCCCAGCTGACCTGGTGGCCCGGTTCAATCCCGGTGAGAAGGAGTGGAAGGGTATTGAATCCTATGCACAGAAAGACAGTATTTCATTACAAAACATATCACCGGTTTTGAAGGCGGATATCCTGCAAAGGATAAAAGTGCTCATGGCCCGGCAGATCTGGCGGGCTGAAGGTTATTTTGAAGTCAGCAACCGTACGGACCCCACCGTTCTGAAGGCCTTATCGCTCTTCAAATAAGCCGGATTTTCAAAGGGAACCGGAAAGCTTTCTTGATTTGTCAATTTTCTTATTAGATTGCGCCCGGTTATCAACCAAATATAAAATCGTAGTGTATCATGACAATTGAAAGTTTTAAGGAATTGCCATTCGAGGCAAAATTGAAAGAGCTGAAGTATTCAGGTGAATTACTGGGGTCTTATGAACGCAATACAGAGAATAATGGTCCCAAAATTCCCGGCGATATTTTCGCCTTGTATGATTTCTGGGTGTATTTGAGTGAAGATGAGGAGACCATCATCCCATCCAGGAGAAACCCGCTGCCGGCTGAAGAAACCGAGTAAGCTGAAAAATTCGTATTATGCACACGCTGACCTGTTGCAGTCTGACAGGTCAGGACGTAACGATTGTATGCACCTGCCAGATCCTCCTTCGGGAGGATTTTTCATAAGGATGCTCGCAGGGTAAGGGAAAAGGGTATCGCAATGTGCTGCACAGACTTCTCCAGAATCAGCCGGGCCGTTTCCTCACCCATCATTTTGAAGTCGGTGGATAATGTGGTTATCCCGTTCAGGATAAATTTTTTCATGGGGGTTTCATTGTAGGAAATCACGCCCACATGTTTACCCAGCTTCATTTTGGTAGCTATGATCTTTTCCAGCAGGATCACCAGGTCATCTTCCATCAGATTGATATAGACTTCCCCTTCTCGGATGGGTTCATTTGCAATATTGTGAACCACTTTGTGGGTAAAAGCATATTGCTGACAGAATCGCTGAAACCCTTTCCGGATCTCTTCGGGGTGATAGGTATGGCTGGGAACAATCATCTTAATCGTATGGTACCTGCTTAGCCGCGGTACGGCCTGTTCCAGTGCACCATAGATATCCTTCTCAAAATGTTCGTAAACCGCACCATATGCGCCTTCAATACCACTCACCAGTTTATCCAGTAAAATAAGTTTGTCCTTGGGTATCTGGTTGATCACTTCATACGCATGGTCACCGCCATCGATGAAATGGGGGATGATCACATAATGGCTGTATTCCCCGGATGCGTTCTGGATCAAACGTTTGAAGAAATCGAAATCATTATTGTAAATATAAAAATCAATCGAAGCCCGGTTGCCCAGTTTGGTTACAAGTGCGTCATAGATGATTTTCTTATGCGGACTCAGTTTGTTAAAGAGTAAAAAAATTTTGAGGGGTTGTTTCAGGTTGATCGTGGAAACATAATACCCTTTGCCGGGAACGGAACCCAGGATGCCTGATTTTTTCAGGTATTTGTATCCCTTCTCCGCCGTATCCCTTGAAATGTCAAATTCAAAACTCAGTTCGTTGATGGATGGGAGCAGCTCGTCTTTTTTGATCTTTCCATCGCCAATGGCCTTGATGATGGAATTAGCCAGCTGCAGGTATTTGGGTGTAGCAGAAAAATAATCAATGGACAGGTGGCTGAATATGTTTTTCTTTTTCATATGGGAGCGATATCGGTCAGGCGGGATTTCGGCCATTTTCAAACTTACAGAA
>JAGWTX010000523.1 GCA_028875955.1 Bacteroidota bacterium
CGATGGTGATGAAGAATTACCATTTTACCTATGAAAGAAGCCTGACAAAACATCTTTCGCTGTCCTTAAGCTATCGAACCATGCCAAAAGGTTCCGTACCCTTTCAAAGCCAGCTCGAAAAGGCCATCAACAGCAACGATATCAACTTCAGCAAATTTGAAATGGGTAATACGGCCTGGACACTGGAAGGACGTTTCTATCTCGGACTTGGCAGGTTAAAAGGATTCTATCTGGCCCCTTATCTTCGGTTTGCCACATTCGATTTAACCGCTCCCGTGAAGTATACGTACACCTCCACTTCAGGAGCAACGGCTGGACAAACCTTTTCCAAAGAAGCCAATTTTACAGGAAAAGTGAAGTCAACCAGTCCCGGTCTGATGATCGGCTGGCAGATTCAACTGGCCACCAAGATCGTCTTGGATCTTCAGATCATCGGAGGACATTACGGACATAGTAATGGCGACCTGAATTTTGCAGCAGCCCTATCCAATGATGAAGTAACGGCGCTGAAAAGCAGTATCAATAATATTGATGCCAAACCTTTTAAATTCACATCTACTGTAAACAATAGCGGAGCCCAAATCAAGACCGACGGTCCCTGGGCAGGTATCCGTTCCAATATCGGTATCGGAATCAGATTTTAAAAGTTACCGGCAATGACTGTGTATGGGGAATCCCAAATTATCCCTTTACCTGTTATTGCCGGTTTTTTTTCAGGTTTTCCAGCATATCGGTTGTCATTTTTTCCAGATCATATTCCGGTTTCCAACCCCAGTCACGGGCAGCTACGCTATCATCGATACTCTGAGGCCAGCTATTGGCAATCGCCTGGCGGTAATCCGGTGCATATTGCATGGTAAACCCATGCTGATGTTTGCCGATCTCTTTTCCGATTTCCTCCGGTGAAAAACTCATCCCTGAAATATTATAGGAAGTTCGGATGGAAATCTTTTCTGCCGGTGCTTCCATCAATTCCAGCGTGGCCCTGATCGCATCCGGCATGTACATCATGGGCAGATAGGTTTCTGCAGACAGGAAACTGGTATAGGTATTGTGATCAAGGGCTTCCTGAAAAATCTCTATCGCATAATCGGTTGTCCCGCCACCGGGTTCGGATTTGTAACTGATCAAACCAGGATAACGGATACTTCTCACATCCACCCCATACCGGTTATGATAATAATTGCACCAGAATTCACCGGCATATTTGCTGATACCATACACCGTGATAGGCTCAATGATGGTTTGTTGCGGACAATTTATCTTGGGGGATGTCGGTCCGAAAACGGCGATACTGCTGGGCCAGTAAACCTTATGGATCTGTTCTTCACGCGCAATATCCAGCACATTCAATAAACCCTGCATATTCAGATGCCAGGCAAGACCCGGGTTCTTTTCACCGGTTGCCGAAAGTATGGCAGCCAATAAATATATCTGCGTAATGTTTTGCCGGATCACCTGTACATGCAGCATTTCCTTATTCATCACATCCAGACTCACATAGGGCCCCGTATCTTTCAGCAACGGGTTCTCTTCGCGTAAATCCGAAGCCACCACATTTTGGTTCCCATACATTTTACGCAGTGCAAGTGTTAACTCGACACCTATCTGACCCGAAGCACCAATAACGAGGATTTTATCTTTTATCTGAGACATGGCAATCTTTTGTATCGGCAAAGAAACTAAAAAAGAGGTTGCAATTCTGTTTATCCCTTAATTATGTAGGCCGGATAAACTGTTTGCGAATGCCGTTTCGCAAACCTGGCAGGACCTAATCCCTTTACATCCGCTGAATTGCTTAATTTTGTCGTTTAATCCCTTGCTTATGCTACCCGGTTTTTTATCCAGCCTTTTCAAAACACAATCCTATAACCCCGATAATTTTTTCCTGATCGCAGGACCCTGTGTGGTTGAGAGCGAAGACCTGGTAATGGAAGTGGCGGAAAGGGTATCCGGTATTTGCAGGCGGCTTGAAATACCCTATGTTTTTAAAGCCAGTTACCGCAAGGCCAACCGGACAAGTGCAGGCTCTTTTACCGGTATCGGTGACGATAACGGGTTAGCCCTGATAAAGAAAGTAGGTGACCGTTTTCAACTTCCCACCACTTCCGATATACATGCCCATGAAGAAGCAGCCATGGCAGCACCCTATATCGATATACTGCAGATCCCTGCTTTCCTGTGCAGGCAAACCGATCTGCTGATGGCAGCTGCGGAAACAGGCAGGATTGTGAATGTGAAAAAAGGACAGTTCCTGAGCGGCCCTTCCATGAAATTTGCCGTCGACAAGATTCAAAAAGCCGGAAACCAACAGGTAATGCTGACCGAAAGAGGCAACACATTCGGCTACCAGGATCTGGTGGTGGATTACCGGAATATACCCTGGATGCAGGAAAATAAGGTGCCGGTTATTATGGATTGTACGCACTCTTTGCAACAGCCCAATCAGACATCCGGTGTAACGG
>JAGWTX010000524.1 GCA_028875955.1 Bacteroidota bacterium
AGCTTGAAATTGAGCGGGAAGCCATCAAAAGAGAGAACGATGAATCCAAACTGAAAGAACTGAATATTGATATCAGTAACCTGACAGTGGAAAGGGATACCCTGAAATCCAAATGGAAACAGGAAAAGGAATTGGTGGAAAAAGTGCAGAATGCAAAAGCTGCCATTGAAGAATTGAAACAGCAGGCAGAACAGGCGGAAAGAAACGGGGAATATGGCAAAGTGGCTGAGATCCGTTATGGAAAAATAAAGGAACAGGAGAGCCTGATAACCGAAATCACTGCACAGATCGATAGTTCCACCGATAAAAGGTTATTGAAAGAGGAAGTGGATGCTGAGGATATTGCGGAAAATGTTGCCAAAGCGACCGGGATACCGGTTTCCAAGATGCTACAGAGCGAAAGAGAAAAGCTGTTGAATCTTGAAGAGGAACTGCATAACAGAGTGGTAGGGCAGGAAGAGGCGATTACCGCGGTTGCGGATGCGATCCGCAGAAGCAGGGCCGGTTTGCAGGATCCGAAAAAACCCATTGGCTCCTTTATTTTTCTGGGAACCACCGGTGTGGGAAAAACAGAGCTGGCCAAAGCATTGGCGGAATACCTGTTTGATGATGAAAGCATGATGACCAGGATCGATATGAGCGAATACCAGGAGAAACATACGGTGTCCCGTTTGGTCGGAGCCCCTCCGGGCTATGTGGGTTATGATGAAGGTGGCCAATTGACCGAAGCCGTCAGGAGAAAACCCTATAGCGTGGTATTATTGGATGAGATCGAAAAAGCCCACCCGGATGTATGGAATGTCCTGCTGCAGGTGCTTGACGATGGCAGGCTTACCGATAATAAGGGCAGGGTGGTGAATTTTAAAAACACCATAATCATCATGACCAGTAATATCGGCAGTCACCTGATCCAGGATGCATTTGAAAATGTCAACGAGGAGAATGCAGAGGAAGTGACCGAGAAGGCAAAAACAGAAGTGATGCAGTTGCTCAGGCAGACGATCCGTCCGGAATTTTTAAACCGGGTGGATGAAATCATCATGTTTAGTCCGCTGATGAAGAAACAGATCATGGGAATCGTGAAGATCCAGCTGGATGGGTTGAAAAAACTTGTTGCAGAGAATGGAATAAATTTACGATACAGCGACTACCTGCTGGATTTCCTGGCTGAACAGGGATATGATCCGCAGTTTGGTGCCAGACCTTTGAAAAGACTGATCCAGAAACTGATCATCAATTCGCTCAGCAAAAAAATATTGTCTGGTGAAATTGATAAAACCAAAGATGTGCTGGTGGATGTTTTTGACGGATTGGTGGTTTTCAGAAATGAAGAAAGCAAATAAAAAGAATTACATCTTGTCAAAGCCGGAGTGGAATGCTCCGGCTTTTTATTTTAGGATACAAGCCCGGGATCAGATTACCCGGAAAGAAACCCCTACAGGTTGATGGATAGCTTGTTTTTTGTATTTTACAGTTCACTGAAAAAAAACATATGAAAAAGCCTGCTTTTCTGATCCTCATGTTTACCTGTCTGTACTTACAGTCCTGGTCTCAACCCGGATCCGCCATACCCTATGGCAATAACCCGGCTGCGGGTAAGTATTATTCTATCCGGGGAATCAAAATGTACTGTGAGATATACGGTAAAGGCGAGCCCCTGCTGATCATTCACGGGAATGGCGGATCGATTTCCAATTTTTCATTGAATATTCCCTATTTCGCCAAAAAATACAAAGTGATTGTTGCCGATAACCGCTCCCAGGGTAAATCTGTCGATAAGGGGGATTCGCTCTCCTATGAAATGATGGCAGATGATTTTGATGCCTTGTTAACGGAGCTGCATGTGGATTCCGCCAATGTGATCGGCTGGAGTGATGGTGGCATCAATGGTCTTTTACTGGCGATTCGTCACCCGAAAAAGGTAAAAAAACTGGCGGTTACCGGCGCAAACCTGGAACCGGATACCTCAGCTGTTTTTCAGGAAGTATGGGATATCGTGAACCCGGAGTATACACTCCTGAAAAATAAAACCCATCGCAATGCCCTTGAACAAAACAATTGGAAACTCATGCGTTTGCTGGTGGAACAACCTCATATCCCCTTAAGTGCCTTACATACGATCAGCTGTCCTGTATTGGTGATGGGTGGCGACCATGACGTGATCCGCGAGGAACATACGATGCTCATCTATCATAATATCCCCAAAGCGTATTTGTGGATCCTTCCCAACTCAGGGCATAGCACCCCCATTGTTTACAAAGACATGTTTAACCAAACCGTAGCGGATTTTCTCCAAAAACCTTACCGGGTAATAAAGGGAAAAGACAGGTTCAACTGAGATAATGGATTAAGCCGGTTACGCTGAATGGATCCAGGGTAACCGGCTATTTTTATTCGGCCTTGTTTTTCAATGCCATCAGCAACGTGTAGGCGTTTTTGATAACAATACTTTTATCAGCCAGTG
>JAGWTX010000525.1 GCA_028875955.1 Bacteroidota bacterium
GACCAACTGAGGCGAAATAAAAAACAGAGCGCCTATACAAGACGCTCTGTTTTTTTACTGGTATCGTTGATTGTTTACAACTTATAATATTCTTCCCATCCTTTTCTCGGAGGTAAGCCAACCAGCATTTCATTGGCCATTTTATTATTCGTGATCTGATGGGTCTTTCTGTCGAACTTGAGTGTGGTATCCAGTTTTTGCGCCAGCACACCCAAACAGAATACCTGGCTCAGGGGTCCGGCAATCTCAAAGGGTGAACGGGTTTTCTCTTCGCCTTTTACGGCTTTCAGGAAATTCGCATAGTGATTCGAAGGGCTCACCGGCACTTCCGGTAACCGGGATGCCATTTCTTTTGCCTTTTCTTCCGGAATGATGGAAAGCGTACTTCCATGTGATCCGCCTTTGAAAGTAAGGTCCTTGCCATAGATGATCTTACCCGGATTCAGTTTGGGCGCTTTCAGTGTACCACTGCTGGGCGCGGGTATATTCGGATCCAGTCCCATCACCCCATATCCCTCGGGTATCGGTGGCAGGTTATTGACACCATCATACCAGGTGATATCACAGGCCGGCATATTGCCGCGTTTCGGGAATTTGAATAGGATGGTGGAGGATTGGGGATAGAAGAAGGAATTATGTCCTTCTGCTTTCAGCATGCTGACTTCATTGGGTAAACCCAGGTCCAGAAACTGGTGTGCCGTATCAATCAGGTGTGCACCCCAATCGCCTAAAGCACCCATTCCGAAATCATACCAGCAACGCCATTGTCCGTTTACAAAATCATGGTTATAATTATGGTCCTTGGTCACACTTTGCCAGATATCCCAATCCAGCGTACCGGGTACGGGTTCTGCGGGAGGGAATTGGGTGATATGCGTATCCCATCCATGCCAGCGGCGACCGCTGTTCATGTGTGCGGTGATTCTTGTCACGTCCTTGATGATACCCGCTTCCGTCCAGGCTTTGAACTGGAAATAATTGGCTTCCGAATGCCCCTGGTTACCCATTTGTGTTGCCAGATGCGGACGTTTACGGGCTGCAGCCATCATCAGTTCCACTTCGTTAAAAGTTCTGGCCATGGGTTTTTCTACATACACATGTTTACCCATACTCAATGCCAGCATGGTAATGGCGAAATGTGAATGATCGGGTACGCCAATGGTTACCGCTTCGATCTGGTTACCCATTTTTTCGAGCATGGTTCTGAAATCCTGAAACCTGGGTACATTGGGAAACGCTTCCAGCACTTTTTGGGTTTGGGGTGCGCCCATATCCACATCACAGAAAGCAACAAAATTTGCCAGACCGGTTTTTGCATGCGAAAAAACATCCGATCCTCCCTGGTTACCGATACCGATACAGGCCAGGTTTACTTTTTCGCCCGCTTTTAAGGATTTGTTTCCGGTAGCCCATTGGTCAGCTGCTTTTGTCCAGATGGTAGGAACGGCAGAAGCTGCCGATAACATAGCCGCTTTTTTTAAAAACGACCGTCTAGATTTTTGGGTAGGTTTCATATGGCTGTTGTTTTACACAAAACAGGGAAGCAATTCGTTTTAGAACCCTGCTTTATAATGACTCCCTAATATAACATATAACCCAGAAAGCATACCCAATCCCCTATCAGCAAACCCGAAATAAATACGAAAACGATGTCGGTAAGCCAGGGATGGATTTGCTTATCCGGCAATTAGTTGGAACGCATGGCCAGCAAACCCAAAACCGGTCCGGGAGCCAATAAAAGGAACAGGTAAGGAACCGGTATCAAATGCTGACCATAGCCAATCAGTTGAATGCTTACAATGGTAATGGCAAAACCCAGACAGGTTACCAGTGTCAGGGAAGTTCCCCTTGCTTCGGGTGCAGCAGATTGTGCCACCAGGGTAGAAAACAGGGGAGAATCGGCAACAACACTCATACCCCAGATAAAAAGGAACAGGAGAAACAAGGTTTCGGAAGACTGGAAAAAAAGAAAGGGAGATAATACACAACAGCACCCTGATAGGCATAAAGCCAGTCTTGCCATCTTTTTTGTTCCATATCTGTTTGAAACCAGTCCGCCCGCAACACAGGCAATGGATCCGGATCCGATGATCAGAAACGACCAGATGGATACCGGGAAACCGGTATGGGGATGAAGCCGTTGGTACTGGATAAGCATAAAGGGTAAAAAAGCCCAGAACGTATACAGCTCCCACATATGTCCAAAATAACCCAATGCGGCAGCCCTGAAATCTGTTTGCCTGAATACTTTCAGAAAATCCAGAAAACGGACAGGTTGGGAACGTTTATGGTATGGGCCATCGGGCACCAGGCGATACATCAGGCCGCCTCCTGTTACACACAAAACCGAACTCGTGATCATCACATATTTCCAGGGAAGCTGTGTGGTCACAGACTTTACCAAATGAGGTAAGGCGGTTCCCAATACCAATGCGCCTACCAGATAACCCAATGATTTGCCCAG
>JAGWTX010000526.1 GCA_028875955.1 Bacteroidota bacterium
AAGGTAGTCCTGCTCAGGTCTGCAATTACAGCTGCGTCGGCAATACCGGCTTCTCGGATTTGTATCATATCCATACTTCGAAGGGCAAAGAAACAATCTTGTCGATAATGAAATGGGGATCAGGCAGGTATTTCGATGACCATAGCGCTGGCACCTCCTCCCCCGTTACAAATACCGGCCGCACCGAATCTGGCCTGGTTTTGTTTGAGCACATGAATCAGGGTAACCAGTATCCTGGCACCGCTGCAACCCAGTGGATGACCTATGGAAACTGCTCCACCATTCACATTCACTTTTGCAGGATCCAGCTGCATTTTTTGGGTATTCACGATACCTACCACAGAAAACGCCTCATTCAGTTCCACATATTCGATATCCTTCATATCCAGTCCGGCTTTGGCAACCGCTTTGGGTAAGGCCAGGGATGGTGTGGTTGTAAACCATTCAGGTGCCTGCTCAGCATCTGCAAAACTACGGATTACCGCCAGTGGCTTGATGCCCAGCTCATCTGCTTTTTCACTGCTCATCAGAACCATTGCAGCGGCCCCGTCATTCATGGTGGATGCATTGGCTGCAGTCACCGTTCCATCCTTATTAAAAGCTGGTTTCAGACCGGCAATCTTATCAAATTTTACATTAAACGGTTCCTCGTCTTTTGAGAATACTATCGGATCCCCTTTCCGCTGCGGGATTTCAACGGGAACCACTTCTGCGTCAAATAAACCTTTTTCCCAGGCCTGCTGGCTACGCTGATAACTTTCAATGGCAAACGCATCCTGCTCTTCCCGGCTGATCTGACAGGTTTTTGCACAAAGATCCGCTGCATTACCCATGGCGTAATTATGGTATACATCGGTGAGTCCGTCTTTGGCAAGACCATCAACCAAACTCACATTCCCATATTTGTTACCCCAACGCATGTTCGCATTATAAAAGGGTACATTACTCATACTTTCCATACCACCGGCCACTACAACGGATGCATCACCCAACAGGATGGCTTGTGCCGCCTGGGCAATGGCTTTCATCCCGCTGGCACAAACTTTGTTTACCGTGGTACAGATCACAGCATCGGGTAATCCGGCAAATTTTGCCGCCTGTCTGGCTGGTGCCTGACCCAGATTCGCCTGGATCACACAACCCATTAAAACTTCTTCTATCTGTTCGGGTTGCAAACCAGCCCGCTGAACAGCCGCTTTGATGGCAATTGCACCCAGTTGAGGTGCGCTGAAATCACGCAAACTTCCTCCAAAACTACCAATCGGTGTCCTGACTGCAGAAACTATGTACACTTTCTTTTCGTTCATCTTTACTATTTTGACTGTAAAATTATGAAATATCGCTAACGGTTGTTAGCTTTGAAGCCGTTTGTTCCAAAAAACGGGGAAATACCCCTTTTTGTAACGAAAAAACTACAATAGATTTGTAATCGCGTTTGAATTTTTGACATTTGAACTACAAAACTGACTGAAAATGAAAAACAATACCGATCGTACCCATTCAGGAAGTATCCTGTTTTGGTTCATCACCATTTGTCATTATATTTTTGGAGCAACCGGTTTGGTATGTACGTTGCTGATGGCAACCGCAAAATCAACAGAATCCCAACAAATACTGGGTTTTATATCCGTAATCTTCATCATAGCTTTTGCCATGACACAATCAGATTTCAAATGCAGAAGACTCGACACCGGCTGGGATTTCCTGGATCGTAAAATCGACTTTTTTAAAAGATCAGAATCTCACAAATAGGGTTTTCCTTCAATCCGCTTTCTTGTTTTATTTCTCTTGCGTTTCCCCTTTCCCGTAATAATCTTTTTCACCAGCTGTAACCGCTAACGGTAATATATTTTCTTTAGGTGGCAAGGGACAGGTAGCAAAATGCGTAAATGCACAGGGTGGATTATGGGCTTTATTAAAATCCAGAATGGTATTCCCGTCTTTATCCGGTTGATCGGCATACAAGAATCTGCCTGCTGCATAGGATTCCTTGCCACTGGTAGCATCCCCGAAAACAATAAACAACTGTTCCCCTTCATTTAACACATCCAGACTATATGGCGTATTATCAATTGTGAACACAAGTTTTCCGGGAGAAGGAACAGCCATTGTTTGTCCCAAAACATTTGTGATCTGCATATGGTATGACATATCTTTTTCCAGGTGTGCCGGAACGAGCCATTTGAGATTTACCGGGAAATAATCGATACCCGCAAAATTTTTCAATGCGGGTGAAGCAAGGTCACGGAGGCGGATACCCAATTTGTCTTCCCGCTGTATAATGGTCCATCGTAAAGTTCCCAATGACAATTCTGGCGAGGGTTTTCCTTTCTCAAAGATGACCAGTGAATCCGCTTTTTGTTGATGGGCTGTCACCACAACACCAGGATCACTTACCCAGGTAACGGTTTCATCCGATAAGATGAAATGACCGGCGTGAGCAGGCATGTTTGCATCGGGA
>JAGWTX010000013.1 GCA_028875955.1 Bacteroidota bacterium
TCTGCGGCCAGCCCATAACTGTTGCTGCGAATCAAGGCATTGTCTGCGGCTGTTGTCTCGCGGAGCTGGTCGGTTTTTGTCATCAGGTCCGTTACATATCCCTGTACGGTTGTATACAGGGTTCTGAAATCAAATGGCAAAACATCCGCTTCCGCCATTCTCAACGCTGCACGGCCTGCTGTTTTGGCAAGGGCCACCCCATAGGCAAATGTGGGATCCTTAAAACGACGGTAGTCATCATAGGAATCATAGATAGAATGGTATTCGCCACCTCCATCTTCACCGCCATAGCCGATGTTTAAAGAAGGGATTCCGGCATGTTGGATAAATGCGGAATAGTCTGAACCCGACCCCATTGCATTTACCGGAAAACTGGTTTGTGCCAGCGCATCCCTGATCGCTTTGGGGGATGAGCTGTTCATGGCTTTTTTGGCTTTCACCCTTTCAAAGACACTGACATTTGTCTGCGGGTCCGTCACATCCCTGGCTATTTCCGTAACCATATTCTCTAACGCGTGTGAACCTTCCACATCCAAAAATCCGCGTCCGTTTCCATCTGAGTTGATATACACCACCATTTTCTGCTGCAGTTCTTTCATATGGTCTTCCACCCATTCGGTTGACCCCAGCAGACCGGGCTCTTCCCCGTCCCAGGCACAGTAAACAAGGGTTCGTTTGGGTTTCCAGCCTGTTTTTACCAACTGTCCGATCGCCTGTGCTTCTTCCAACAGGGCGGCCTGGCCACTGATCGGGTCATTGGCGCCATTTACCCAGGCATCGTGGTGATTGCCGCGAACCACCCACTCATCCGGAAATTCGGAACCCTTTATTTTTGCGATCACATCATAGGCAGGACGAATTTTCCAGTCGAAATCCACTTTCAGGTGAACTTTTGTTTTTCCCGGTCCGATATGATAGGTAAAGGGAAGACCGCCTCTCCAGCTTTCCGGGGCAACAGGGCCTTCCATCTCCTGCAACAAGGGTTTTGCATCGTGGTAGCTGATGGGAAGTACCGGAATTTTTAGCAGGTTGGGGGCTTCCAGCCGGTTGAGTCTTTTTGCATTTTCTGTTGCACCGATATTGGGTGTCAGCGGGTCTCCCGGATAGATTACCATGTCCATGATGGAACCCCTTTGTACTCCATATTCATTTTTATAGGCACCCTTTGGGTATACATCACCCTGAAAGTATCCGTCATCCTTCGGATCGGAATAAATGATACATCCGATCGCACCGTGTTCCTGGGCTACTTTCGGCTTGATGCCCCTCCAGCTGTGACCGTATTTTGCGATCACAATCTTTCCTTTTACACTAATTCCCAATGACTGAAGGATGTCATAATCCTCGGGTAATCCATAATTCACAAAAACCAATTCTGCCGTCACATCACCATCCGCACTCCAGGCGTTGTAAGTGGGCAGCTGGTCTTCCTGGCCGGATGTTGCATCTTCTTTGAGTGCCGGCTCTTTCAGCAAAGCGGTATAGCTACCCGGAGAAACCATCTCCAGAACCCTGGTTTTGGGTGTGGGAAACAATACCTGGTAGGTTTCGATGGATGCGTCCCATCCCCATTGTTTGTATTTTGCCAGGATGGTTTCAGCCACTTCTTTTCCACCCTTTGATCCGATATGGTGCGGAACAGCTGAAAGCGTTTTGATAGTATTCCCGATTCTCTCTGCACTTAATAGTGCATCAAAATTTTTTTCAAGCTGCTGTTCCTCCTTATTGCGCTGGCTGGTAAATCCGGTGATGGTTTGTTGTGCACTCACAAGATGAACCCAACAAAAGAGATTACAAATGACCGCGGCCGATAATTTTTTCATGGGATTGGTTTATTAGGTTGACGTGTTAGGGAAAATAGGTATGACTGTTTTTTGTGATGGTATTCCTGATTCCTTTTATTGAAACATCGCCGGATGCGTATCATCCCATTCGGTATTTTTCTGATAGGCTTTCGCTGCTTCCAGCAAATGCGCTTCATCATACAAATTCCCGATCAGGGTAATACTGGTTGGCAGATGGAAACGGTTATCAAAACCGGTGGGCATACAAAGCACCGGATGACCGGTCAGGTTGGTGATGGCGCTTTGGTTTCCGCTTCCGCGGGTAGGACAGATCAGCACATCGATTCCCTTCATCATTTCGTTTACTTTCTGCATCAATAAGTACCGGTGTCTGTTTGCGTTGATGTATTCCACCGCAGGCATAACCCTGGCCACCCGGAAACTATTCGGCCAGGCATACTTATCCTGCCGCGTCATTTCATCATCGATATTATACCTGGTAAACTCATCAAATGCGGCTGCACATTCTGCACTGATCACCACATCCATTATATTAAAATTATAGACACCGCTATCCGGAAAATCAACGGGGATCAGGTTGACACCCATTTTTCGGTAGGTTTCCAGCACCTTCCATTCATTGCGGCCCGTATCTTTTATTTTGTCGAAATAATTTTTTGCATACGCCACTTTCAGCTTGCGGATATCGGTATCCGGATCATAATTAAACGGTCTTTTCACAGCACTCATGTCCAATCCGTCTGTTCCATGAATGGCATCAAAAACATAGGCTGCGTCTTCTGCGTTTCGGCAAATGGGTCCAACCTTATCCAGGCTCCAGCTGAGTGTCATGGCTCCGGATCTGCTAACCGATCCAAATGTGGGTCTTAAGCCGGTAGCCCCGCAGGTAGAACTCGGCGAAACGATGGAACCCCAGGTTTCGGTGCCGATCGCAAACGGTACCAAACCCGCAACTGTGGCTGAAGTGGATCCGGCTGAAGAACCCGATGAACCCATTTTCAGGTTCCAGGGATTTTTGGTTCTTCCCCCAAACCAGTAATCACCCATGGCCAATGCACCCAATGTAAATTTCCCCAGTAGTACCGCACCCGCTTTTTTCAATTGCGAATAAACAAACGCATCGGTATCGATCACCTGTTCTTTATAGGGTTTTGCACCCCAGGTGGTTTTGGTTCCTTTTACGGCAAACAGGTCTTTTAATCCATAGGGTATGCCATGCAGCGGCCCCCTGTAATGACCGGCAGCAATTTCGGCGTCTGCCTGTTCTGCCTGTTGGAGGGCAAGCTCTTCCGTGAGTGAAATGATACACTGAAGGGTATCTCCATATTTTTTGATACGGTCGATAAAAAACTTTGTCAGTTCCAGCGAACTGATCTTTTTGTTTTTGATGAGGGATGCCAGTTGCCCGATCGTATAAAAAGCCAGCTGGTTTCTGTTTGCTGGCAGGTTCACATTGGCAGGAATCCGCCAGTTGATTTTTTCCTGTTTTTCCGGAAACACCATCCCAGGTAAAAGCGGGCTTTGCCATAAGCTCATCGGAACATCGTTGTTCAACGATTGCTTATGCATCAGCACATAATTCAATAAATTTTCCTTTACGCCGGAATACATGGTATCCAGTTCCTTTTGCGTAAAATCAATGTCTATCAGACGGGCGGCGGCCCGTATGTCCTTTACGGTCATCGTATCCTGCGCCGAAACGGCCAGGCTGATCGTACAGAAGAGCATTAAAAGGGACTTTCGCATTGCATCAATGGTTTTCGGTTTCAGTAACAATTGGAATCAACAATGTATTCTTAGCGGCAGGTGGTTCAACTTACGAAAAAAAGGAAAGGATATTATTTCAAATGCCCTCTTTTCCAAAAATAAAAACGGAACCCCTGTTTACCCGTCTCTTTGTTTATCTGTCCGGACCATGGATGAGCGAAAAACCCAACAGGATCATTCCTCTTTGATTTTCCGGTTTAAGTAACCGGAATAATCGGGAATGGTGGTCTCATACTCTTCGTGCATAAACGGAGAGGTCATGATAAAATCGGCTGTCGCCCTGTCACAGGCCATGGGAATATTCCAGGCCACACATAAGCGTAACAGGGCTTTTACATCGCTGTCATGGGGTTGTGCTTCCATCGGATCCCAGAAAAAAAACATCATGTCTATTTCACCATTGGCGATCATCGCCCCAATCTGCTGATCACCCCCCAATGGTCCGCTCAACAATTTCTTTACGGGCCTGTCCAATGTTTCTTCCATCAGTTTTCCCGTTGTACCGGTGGCGAACAATTCATGTTTTGCCAGAGCGGTTTTGTTGTGTACCGCCCATTCCATCAGATCCACTTTTTTATTATCATGCGCAACCAGTGCGATCTTTTTCCGCTTACCCAGTATTTTGGTAGTGTGCATTTTTTTATTGTTTATACGAAATATGAAGATAAGGTAACCGCCAACAATGTTATCTGTCTAAAAATTTAGCTGCTCCCTGAGGCTTACCGCAAACCATGCCAGCAAGGGGTGTAAGAGGAGCAAAACCAGGATCGGCTGCAAGGATGCGCCGAAAGACGCGAGTAATAAGAATAATATGAGCAGATACAGCGGATACAGCAGCAAAAGCGCTCCCATCAAAACCGAATCATAAAACACCGTTCCCCTCGTTTTTTTCCGGATAAAATTGCGTAACGGATAATAGAGGGGTGCGTGTAAAACATAGCCTGCCAGTGCCGGTAAAAAGAACAGGATCCGGGTTTGCACAGGCCGCTTCTTTTCTTTTGGGGGTACCCTGATATGCACTTTCAGCGTCTCATATAAAACCGAATTAAACTGTTTGTAATTGCGAACCTCTTCCGGATAGGGCATGAGTTCATGGACGGAAAAGGGTGGACATATTTGTAAGGATATGTTTTTTCCGAATCTCTCAAAACTATCATAGGCTATTCCTGCCGGCAGCACCCGTAACCCCTTCAGTGACCTGTTTTCGAAAGCTATCCTTGCTGCCCCTTTTTTAAACGGCTGTAATTCGTGTTTGTGCACACAGATCCCTTCGATAAATATCAAAACGACCCCTCCTTTTTGTAATATTTCACTGCTTTGCTGAAACGCTTTTTCGTTTAAGGACAGGTTTTCCCTTCCCTCGCTTAAACGATAGACCGGGATCATATGCAGTAACCGGAGGAGGAAATTATGCCAGGGTTTATGAAACGCATCCCCCCTGGCCAAAAAATGGACTTTTTTTTCAAAAAAAGCCCCGATGATGATGGCGTCCAGAAATGAGTTGGGGTGGTTGGCAACAATCAGCAGGGGGCCTGCGGTTTCCAGATAACGATGACCCTGGATCTCGATTCTTCTGCAGAAAATTCTTACTGCCAGTCTGACCAGTATTTTAACCAGGGAGTATAACAAGGGGGGTAGGATTATTCTTCTAATGTAGTAAATCGGATCGGGCCTTCCTCCTTCATTTTTATCCAGATTTGTCAGTTTTAAGGGATTTAAATAGCCTTGATCTATCTGTCTTTAGAAAAAAGCTGTTTTTTACTTATAACAGGCCCCCTTTTACACCTGTCCCTCAAAAAAAACCACCGGTGTTTTAATCCCGGTGGTATGATTACTAACTAACCCATCTCAATTTTTTACGCTTCTGCCACTGCTTTCACATCGGCTATTTTTGCCCGGATCTTTGCTTCGATTTCGTTGGCAAGCTCGGGGTTATCCCGAAGAAGACCCTTTACCGCATCCCTTCCCTGGCCCAGTTTGTTGCTTTCATAGCTGAACCAGCTACCGCTTTTCTGAACAATACCCAGTTCAACACCCATATCGATAATCTCACCCAGCTTGCTGACCCCCTCACCAAAAATGATGTCAAACTCCGTTGCCCGAAAAGGAGGAGCCACTTTGTTTTTGACCACTTTTACCTTTACATGGTTTCCGACAGCAGCATCACCGTCTTTGATCTGTGTCATTCTCCTGATATCCAGTCGAACCGAAGCATAGAACTTCAGTGCGTTTCCGCCGGTTGTTGTTTCGGGGTTGCCAAACATGACACCGATCTTTTCACGAAGCTGGTTGATAAAAATACAGATGGTGTTGGTTTTATTGATGGTAGCCGTAAGTTTTCGCAAAGCCTGGCTCATCAATCGCGCATGTAAACCCATTTTACTGTCGCCCATTTCACCTTCCAGTTCGCTTTTCGGAACCAGTGCGGCCACAGAATCGATCACAACCACATCCAGTGCACCGGATAAGATTAAACGATCGGCAATTTCGAGCGCCTGCTCACCATAATCGGGTTGAGAAATCAACAGGTTATCTACGTCCACACCCAGTTTACGGGCATAAGAACTATCAAAAGCGTGTTCCGCATCTATAATGGCACACATCCCGCCTTTTTTCTGCGCCTCGGCAATTACATGTATCGCAATGGTTGTTTTTCCCGAAGATTCAGGACCATAAATCTCAACAATCCTGCCCTTTGGCAGACCACCCACACCCAAAGCCGCATCCAGTCCGATAGAGCCCGTAGAAATGACTTCCATGGGGTCCTGGCTTTTTTCATTCATCATCATGACACTGCCCTTGCCATAATCTTTATCGATCTTATCAATCGTCAGCTTGAGGGCTTTCAGCTTTTCTACGTTACTCATTGTTTAGAATTTAAGGGTCAAAATTAATGGAGACATAAAACTAGTACTTTTTAATTATACACACTAATATTTTTAGTATTTTTTTCCTAACGTATTTAGTTTGCCGGAAATTGTGTGTTGTTGAAATAAAAGTACAAGGCCGGGGATTCGCCCAAAAGCGTATTTATACTTTGGAATCAGCGCTTTTACACGGTAAGCCGGTTGCCGGGGCCGAAAGACCCCCTTTTGATAAAAAAAGTTATGGGTTGACCGGATAAACCAGGGGGTTCAGGGGGGTATCAATGATTTCATCCACTTGGGCGCCGGGACACCAGGTTTCCCAGTCGTTGACCTGGTTCTGGTTTTCGGGTTGTTTCAAACGCATATCCTTATCCATATAAATAATGGTCATCACTTTGCGCATCTCGGATGTCGTATTGGCACCGGCCCGGTGAAAGATCCATCCCGAATGAAAACTGATTTCACCCAGGTCAAAGGGTGTTTCAATCCGGGGATAATCGGTAACCCGCAAACGTTCGGCTATCTTTTTTTCGCTTTCATCCCCAATAGCCAATTCCCTTCCTTCAACAACCTGGTGACTACCCGCACAAAAAGCCAGGGGACCCATATCCAGACCGGTTTTCTGCAGGGGTATCCAGGCGGTAACGGTCTTGTCGGTGTCCAGGGGCCAGTAAAACTGGTCCGCGTGCCAGGGTGTGATGCCTCCACCGGCTTCTTTAAACAATGCCTGGTCGTGATAAATTTTTACCCCGCCCACCTGCATCAGTTCTGCAGCAATTTTTCCCAGTCTTTTGCTGAATACCAGTTCCCTGATCAGCGGGTCTTCCCGCCAGAGATTGAACAATTGCAAAAATGCTTTTCCATAAGTGTCCCTTTCCGAAACAGGACTGACAACCCTGTTCATCCGGCTGACCCTTTCACTGATGATCCTGTTAAAAAGGGCAATCGTTTCTTCCGTGAATACCTGTTTCAGTTTGATGTATCGATGGGTATCATAAAACCGAATCTGTTCTTCGGTCAGCGGATACTCCTTGGTCAGGTTTTCCCGAATCGATGCTGGTAACATGTAGGACATTTTTCTGCTGCTTAAATATACCAAGCCCTCACTGATTTATGCTCCCTATTTTATCCCATAAATTTTTACATCCAATCCTGCGTAAGAAAGACGAATGGGGTTGGGTGAGCCAAACAGCGCCAATTCAAAATACAGGTTTTTCACATGCCGGTAATCCGATAATGTAAAGAGGTCTTTTACAGACAGGTCGTTCCATTTTTCCGGAAGAAAGGGAAGCGAGCTCAATGTGACCAGGTCTCTTTTGCTCCAGTAAAGAAACCGTTTCCCACCGTCCCTTGTATCAATCAGTCCGAAGCGGAGTGTAGGATAGGTCTCCGGGTCCTTCTCACCGGTTTTGCATCGGGTGTTTGCTTCCACATAAAGATACCGGTAGCCGGGCGGAATTTTAAAATAGGGTAGCAGACTGGTATCTGCAGCCAGGGTGTTCAGTTCGTGCAGCGTGCTGTCCTGGATGGAATATAAAAGTGTTTTCTTTCCGGGCAGCATGCTTTGTCTTACCGGAAATATTTTATTGCTATCGCAGACATACCTGTTGAGGATGATGAAGTTTTCCCGTAACCGGATCAGCGTATCCGCGATGGTGTCGTTCTTGATCTTTTCCTGGCTAAGATCATCGTGCAGGGTATACAATTCGTTTCCCGATATAAAATGATCGCCGTAGAGATAGTCTGTAATGTCTCTGCTCCAGGACATAAAAGCCATGGACTGTCGGTTTCGGAAATTGCGGGCCGTATCCATTACCCCGCCCAGCCAATTCACTTCCTGGGGGCGATACCGGAGGTCATAATGATGTTGTAACAAACTCACCAGGGTAGGTGCAATATTTGCATGGGAATTGACGGAAAGAAAACGCTCTGGTTTTTTTAACATGGGCGAGTAGATGATAAACGGTACATGGTAATCATCGATCTCCCCACGCGATGGGAAGGACCCGATATGGTGATCTCCCGTAATAAGAAAGATCGTATTTGAATATTCGGGCCGTCTGGCATATGTGCTGAAAAAATTCCGGATACAATCGTCTGAGAACATAAAAGTGACCAGTACCTCTTTTGTTGCTTCCAGTGTCCGCCTGATATCGGGATCCACTTTCATCGTTAGCAGCTTCTGATCGAATTTTTTTTCATATTTTTTTTTCTGCGCAAAAAGATAGGGCAGGTGCGTGGTTCCCGTATGGTATATGTCAAGATAGGGTTGCCTGGGCAAGGAATCCATTACTTCAAAACTCCGGCTATACAGTGCGTCATCGGGATAACCCATGGACCAGCCCTCTTTTCCAATGCCCATTTCCTTGTATTTCGACGGGTAATGTGAAAGTATAAAATCAGTACCCTGTAACCGGATATAACCCCCCATATTATCAAAATCCGGATTGAAGCCCACCAAAAAACGGGTGTAATAGCCGTTGTTTCTGAGAATCCGGATCAGCGATAAATGATCGGGCATGACATTCATGATGGAAAAACCCCTTTTCCCATATGGCAAGGAACCCGAAATGGCCGGATGGGCCGCAAATGTGCCCGGTGCCGTGCTAAGAAAATTATCCCATACCAGGCTCTTCTGTGACAAGGAGTCGAGAAAGGGTGTAAAACTGCCCGCATAGGCTTTCGAACCGCTAAAATCCCTCGAAAGACCCTCGACTACCAATAATACAATATTGGGTGGCTTCTCTGTCAGATTAAAAAAACCTCCGAGCACATCGGGTTCGTCGTTTTTATGGAGCAGGGGGTATTCGCTGCTGGTAAAATGAAACGGGTGTTCCGATTGATAAAAAGCGATTTCGCTGGCGAGATTCCCCTGGATGACTGCCGGTTGCGCCTGGTTGGCATACCGGTAACTATCCTGTACCCAATAACTCAGTTTATTGGCGGTCAGATAATAGGCATTCCTTTCGGAGAACCAGGCGGGGAGGGGGTTGGCAAAACGCATGCAGACAATGGCTGCCAGACTGGATATTCCCAGGAAAATCAGTAATGCTTTTTCGGCTCTGAACCGGTGTGTGATCTTGAGATAGATAATAAAATATAAAGGCAGGAATATAAGAAAGGGCAGATAGGGTTTGATTCCCGAACCCAATACCTGTTTTACGGTATCAACACTGTCTTTGGATTTTCGGGTAAACAATTCATGGTCAAAGGGGGTGTTTCTTTCAGAAAAAGTGATCAACAATGCAATGCTCGCCGTGATCAACAGGATATTGAGTGTGTGGAATAAAATGTCGGCGGCTTTATGATTTAACCGGCTGATCAACCAGATTGGTATAAATAGCAATCCCAGATAGATCAGACACAACCAGGTGTCATAGATCCACCCCGCAGCCTCATATCGATACGCATAAAGGGCGAATGATTTGGATGCGGTGGTCATGTATTCGAATACGCGCAACAGACAGATCGTTATCCATAAAGCAAGTGATATACTGACGAATCTTTGCAGAAAGAAAAGATGGCTGCCCGTTATTTTTTTACCCATGGTGCTTTGCTTTTTTTCTGCTTCGCTTATACATTTTTATACCCTCATACCAGATAACGGAAACAAACCCGGCACACATGCTAAACAAAAGATCCCGGGTGTCGATTCCTGCAAAATCAAAAAACCGGGTAAGGGGCGGAACAAAAAGCAACAGTCCGGTTATCAGCAGCGTGATGGCAATGATCAGGATCACAAGATTGTTTCGATATCGCATCGTGGTGAGTACCGAATAATAAAACGACCTGTTTACCAGGGTCAGAAAAATATTCGCTGAGATAAGAACTGTAAACACCATGGTTCGGGTTGCCGCCTCATCCAGGCCTTTTTGTACTGCATACTGATAGGTAACCAGGGTTCCCGCGGTAATCATCAGGCCCTGAACAATACTGGTACCCAATTCGCGCCAGCTAAAGAATGTGCTGCTCAGCGACCTCGGGGGTTGCAGCATGGTGTTTTTTTCCATGGGTTCGTTCTCATAGATGATCGAACAGGTAGGACCCATCACCAGTTCCAGGAATATGATATGCACCGGAGAAAAAATATTGGGATAGATCCACCCCAACGCAAGCGGTAAAAAAACCGTAAGTACGATGGGAATGTGAATCGAGATGATGTACTGGATCGCTTTTTTGAGATTGCTATAGATCCGCCTTCCCATGGCAACCGCATCCACCATTTTCGACAAATCGTCTTCCATCAGGATCAGGGATGCCGCCTGTTTGGCGATTTCGGAACCCTTTTTCCCCATGGCCACACCGATATGTGCAGCTTTTAAGGCAGGGCCGTCGTTCACACCATCACCCGTCATCGCGACGATTTCTTTTTGTTGCATCAGTGTGTGGATGATCTTTAGTTTGGCTTCCGGAAACATTCTGGAGAATAACTGGTTGTGTTCAACCGCTTCTCCCAATGCCTTTTCATCAAGTAACATGAGTTCCTCTCCACTGATACTTTTCTCTGCCCCCCTGAATCCGATCTGCCGGGCGATGGCTGCCGTGGTAGCACTATTGTCGCCGGTGACAATCTTTACGGTGATGCCGGCACGGTAAAAATCTTCGATCACCCCCTCTATGTTTTTCTTGGGCGGGTCGTAAAATGCAACCAGACCTTTAAAGCCAAAGGAGATTTCCTGTTGGGTTTGCGGAAAATCATTTCCTGTAATAGATGCCATCCCAACGCCTAAAATCCGGTATCCCTCGCCAGCCAGAAGGTTTGTATTTGTCCGGATCATTTTTTTTTCTGTTTCAGACAGGGTACAAACAGACAGGATGGCTTCGGGTGCACCTTTACAGGCTACAATCCTGTTTCCCTGTTGGTCTTCAAACAGATGGGTCATCATCGGAGGCTTTCCTCCCAGCGGATATTCGTGAATCATTTGGTAATCTCCGCGTTCGTCTTTCTTATAAAAACGCAAATAGGATTCATGCAGGGCTTTTTCCATCGGGTCAAAGGGAATGGGCTCACTTGCCCACATGGCTGTGCGGATCAGGTCTTTCGCATGATCGTTTTCTTCTGCGAATTCCAGGTTTTGTATGCCCGCACCCGTAACATAGATCTTGGCCAGGCTCATCTTGTTTTCGGTAATCGTTCCTGTTTTATCGGTGCAGATTACCGTCGAACTACCTAAAGTTTCAACCGTTTTCATTTGTTTTACCACGATTCCCAGTTTCATCAACCGCCAGGCACCCAGTGCCATAAATGTGGTGAAGGCCACCGGAATTTCCTCCGGTAAAATACTCATGGCCAGAGTAAGCGCCTTTAGGAGGCTGTCCAGGATATTTTGGGTATGTACAAAGTTGATTCCCCAGACGATCATAAAAACAACAAAACCGGCGATCACCATTTTTTTTACAAACTGGTTGATTTGTTTTTCAAGTGGTGTTTTTTCTTCGGTGATATCTTCCAGGCTTTTCCCGATTTTTCCGAGTCTTGTCTGATTTCCGATTGCGGTGATCTTCGCGATGGCCAGTCCACTGGCCACGGTTGTTCCCAGAAATACACCCGAATCTTCACTGGTGCTGTCTTTATATACGGATAAGGATTCACCCGTAAGAATTGATTCGTTTACGGAAAAATCATTGGATTGGATGATTTCCCCATCCGCAGCCACCAGCGATCCTTCCTCGACCATCATAAAATCTCCCAGAACCATCTGTTCTGTCGGAATTTCCACGAGCTCCCCGTTACGGATTACTTTTCCGTTGGGTTGGGTATACATTTTTAATTTCTGTAGGGCGTTCCGGCTCCGGGAATCCTGGTACAAGGAAATCGTGGCTACCAATACTATGGCGGAAGAAAGAAAAATACCATCCCCTGTTTTTCCGCTGACAAAATAAATGATGGATGCCACCAGCAGCAAAACGACCATCGGTTCCTTGGCCAGGCTTTTGAAAGCTTCCAAAAAGCC
>JAGWTX010000527.1 GCA_028875955.1 Bacteroidota bacterium
GGTGAAAACCCGGATCTGGTTTCACTGGATTTTATCAGAAAATATAAAAAACAGGTTTCGATGATAAACAGGGAAGGGGGTTCTTTGTATTATTTCAGCAATCCCGTACCTGCCGGATTGCCATGACGGCAGTGTTGCTTTCATTTCCTTATCTTGATAAAAAATACGCCATGCGAAAAGTCTGGATCTTTCTGTTTTGTTTCAGTGCCGAAACGGTTATGGCACAAACACCAGCCTATTTTACGGTTAACAAAGACAGTAGTCGTTTCCGGTTAACCCTCGCGGGTGCTTCGCATCTGGCCTCCCTTCCGTTAAAATGTTTACAGCAGGAATATCCCAATAAAACCAACCACACTGCCACCAGCGACAGCGATCAGTTACAGACACCCAAACAACAGCACCCCGCCTTTTATGGATGTTTCGACTGGCACAGCAGTGTGCATGGACACTGGATGTTGGTAAGCCTGTTAAAACAATTCCCGGATCTGCCTGAAGCGCAAAGGATCAGAACCGCCATTGGTAAAAATATAAACCCTGAAAACATTCTCGCTGAGATCCGGTATTTCGAAGGGCCGCTTTCCAGAAACTATGAAAGAACCTATGGCTGGGCCTGGCTGCTTCATCTGCAACAGGAATTACTCAGCTGGAATGATGCCGATGCCATCCGCTGGCGCAACTCCCTGCAACCCCTGTGTGATTCCATAATAGAACGCTGGCAACAATTCCTGCCCAAACAAACCTATCCCAACAGGACCGGAGTGCATCCCAATACCGCATTCGGTCTGGTGTTTGCACTGGATTATGCGAGGGCCACCCACAATATTTCATTTGAAAACGCCATCATCCGATCCGCAAAAACACTGTTTGCAAAAGACACGAAAGCACCCAGTAAATGGGAGCCGGATGGAACCGATTTTTTATCCCCCTCCCTTGAAGAAGCCGATCTTATGCGCAGGGTACTGGATAAACCGGCGTTTGAAAAATGGTTTTCTGCATGGATAGACCCATCTGCATTGCTGCATCTTACCCAATTACCCATCGTATCAGACAGAAATGATTTCCAGATTGTTCACCTGGATGGCCTTTGTTTTAGCAGAAGCTGGTGTATGAAAGGTATTGCCGGGGACCTGCCGGATAAGGATACAAGAAAACCCATTCTTTTGCGCGCTGCCATCCGTCATTTGGCAGCCAGTCTGCCCAATATAGCCAGCGGAAGTTATGGCGGGGAACACTGGCTGGCTAGTTTTGCCGTATATGCCTTACTGAACGAATAATTCATCACCCAAACCAAGACATGAGTTTCTCCGGATTCTTTTCCCAATTTCTGACCGGTTTGCAGCAAACAGGTCCCATTGAATTCATTGCCGTTTTTGCGGGGATCGGTAGTGTCTGGTTCAGCCGGAAAGAAAATATCCTGGTTTATCCGGTCGGACTGATCAATACCACCTTCTATATCTACCTGAGCGTTAAAGGCCATTTACTGGGGGAAGCCAGTGTGAACCTGTATTATACGATCATGAGCATCTATGGCTGGATCCTTTGGACCAGAAAGGATTCAACCAAACAGGAAGTGATACTGCATATAACATATAGTAGCCGTAAAGAATGGATGCAGCAGCTATTGTTCTTTTCGGTTTTTTATCTGGCGATCTTTTTCGCCCTCAGCTGGGCCAAACAGGCATTTGCGCCGGAAGCCATTCCCTGGGCGGATGCTTTTGCATCGGCTACTGCCTATACCGGCATGTGGCTGATGGCCAGAAAAAAAATAGAAAACTGGTTATGGTGGATAGCAACCAACTGTGCATCCATACCCTTATATTTTATCAAAGGATATGCATTTACCAGTGTACAGTTTGTAATATTGCTGATACTGGCTTTTTCAGGATGGTTTGAATGGAAAAAAAGGATCCGTTCCCATCAACCTTAATATACCTTGAAAGGTTATTGTTTTATATGATTCAGAAGATTGTCATCATTGGACCCGAATCCACGGGAAAAAGTACTTTGTGCGAGGAGCTTGCCCAGCATTACTCCATGCAATGGTGTCCGGAATTTGCCAGGGAATACCTGATGACCAATGGGAGGGAATATAATTACGATGACCTGCTTACCATTGCCAAAGGGCAACTGGCATTGGAAGATGAGTATACACAACTGGTTACCAGTCAGTGGTCATTGGTGCAGGACAGAACCTGGGTGAATCCGCAGGCGCTCATCAGTACCCAGCATTCGCCATTACTCTTTATCGATACGGATATGTATGTAATGAAAGTGTGGTGTGAATATGTGTTTGGCAAATGTCATCAGTTTATTCTGGATCAGATCGTTTCACGCAAGTATGACCTTTACCTACTCTGCAACACAGACCTGCCCTGGGTGAAAGATGAACTGCGGGAATATCCTGATGAAACCAACCGGAAGGAGTTGTTTCACATTTACAAGGACCTGCTCAT
>JAGWTX010000528.1 GCA_028875955.1 Bacteroidota bacterium
CCTTGAAATCCACCTTAGTATTACTTTCTATCAAATCCTGATTTTTTTACAGGATAAATTTTTCTCAATTCCTTCGATCTTCTTTTTTTGTTTTTTACCACCCTGATATACCATGATTTAGGGTTGTACATTTATGAGATTCTGGGATATTTTATCCGTAATCTCGTAAAAATGAAAATTGCTGTTTTTTAGTATAATTCCTCTTGATAGGGGTTCGGTAATTTTTGAAATTGAACGGGGTTGAATCTATCAATTCATCTGGTCAGTAATTTGGCTACTGGCGGAAATTGATAGAACAGCACATATGCAAATAACAGGGTTTTATTTTAGGTATTTTAACTGCTGACAATAGTTAGGTTAGGCATCTGTCATTTCATGCAAAAACTGTTTCTCTTCCTTGAATGCTTTTCTTGGTGTTAACCCGAGTAACTGGAACATGGCATTGTCTTCATCAAAACCCGGGTTAGGGGTCGTTAATAATTTATCTCCCGCAAAGATGGAATTTGCGCCAGCCATAAAACAAAGCGCCTGTTCCGCAATACTCATATCATTTCTGCCGGCACTTAATCTGACCATGGTCCGGGGCATCAATATCCTGGCAGTGGCAATCATCCTTACCATATCCCAGATATCCACTTTCCGGTTATTTGCCAAAGGGGTTCCTGCTACCGGAACAAGGGCATTGATGGGCACGCTTTCCGGATGCTCGGCCATCGTAGCCAGTGTGTGCAACATTTTTATCCTGTCTGTATGGGATTCACCCAGTCCAATGATCCCGCCGCAACAAACCGTTACACCTGCTTTACGCACATTGTCCAATGTTTCCAGCCTGTCTGAATAGGTGCGGGTTGTAATGATTTCCTCGTAATGTTCCTTGCTGGTATCGAGGTTGTGGTTGTAGGCATAGAGTCCGGCTTCGGCAAGCTTTTTTGCCTGGTATTCGGTAAGCATACCCAGCGTGCAGCATACTTCCATCCCCATTTCATTTACACCTTTCACCATTTCCAGCACCCGGTCAAAATCACGGTTGTCCCTTACTTCCCGCCAGGCGGCACCCATACAAAAACGGGTACTTCCGGCATCCTTTGCTTTTTGTGCATAGGAGAGTACTTCCTCTTTCTGCATCAGGGCCTGTACGTCAATGCCGGTATTGTATCGTGCAGCCTGCGGGCAATAAGCACAATCTTCGCTGCATCCGCCGGTTTTGATACTTAACAGGGTGCAAACCTGCACTTCTGCGGTATCATTGTATTTCCTGTGAAGGGAAGCAGCCCGGTAAACCAGTTCCAGTAAAGGGGTATGATAAACTTTTTCAATTTCTTCAGGTAGCCAGTTGTTTCTGATATCGTTCGACATGTATGCGTATTTTATAAGCAAATATAAGCGGGTGAATCCGATTCGAAAACTCAATCAATCATTCCCCGGGTCATGACCATCCATCAATCTTTCTGGTGCTGTAAATAATTCCTCCATTTCTCAATAACCGATTGCATGTCATTCGGGAGCGGAGATTCAAAATTCATTTCCTTGCCGGTTGTCGGATGAACAAACCCCAGTGTCCTTGCATGCAGGGCACACCGTGGACAGATCTCAAAACAATTTTCAACAAATTGTTTATACTTGGTATAGATCGTTCCTTTCAGGATCTTATCGCCGCCATATTCCCAATCATTAAACAGGGTGTGCCCGATATGTTTCATATGGACCCGGATCTGATGGGTCCTGCCGGTTTCCAGTACGCATTCCACCAGCGTCACATAATGGAACCGTTCAATGACGGAATAATGGGTGATCGCATGTTTGCCGGTTTCCCCGTCGGGGTACACATCAAACATTTTCCGATACTGCTGGTGCCGGGCAATATGTCCGGTTATGGTACCCGAATCCTTTTCCATATCTCCCCAGACCAATGCCACGTACTTTCTTTTGACTGTGTGATTAAAAAACTGTTTGGCAAGATGTGCCGCTGCTTCCGGTGTTTTGGCCAATACGATCAGACCCGTGGTATTTTTATCGATCCGATGAACCAATCCGAAACGGGGAAGGGTTTCCTCATCAATGTCCGGATTCTGCTGTTCCAGATAATAGGCCACACCGTTCAACAAAGTGCCGCTGAAATTTCCGACACCCGGATGCACAACCATATTGGCCGGTTTGTTGATCACCATCAGGGTATCATCCTCATATACAATATCGAGAGGGATGTTTTCCCGTTTCAGAACCGTATGATCCGGATTCACAAGACTCATCAGGAGGATCTCATCCGCCGGCTTGATCTTGTAATTGCTTTTTACGATTTTTCCATTTACAGTAACGAAACCGGATTCAATCCCCCTCTGCACTTTATTCCGGGTAGCTCCCTCCACATGCATTTGCAGCCATTTGTCTATCCGCAGCGGTTCCTGCCCCTTGTCAATCGTAAAGGTCTTTCGCTCGTATAAGGTTTCTGC
>JAGWTX010000529.1 GCA_028875955.1 Bacteroidota bacterium
GTATCAACCGGAATGGAATAATAAGGCATGATGGCCGATGTACCCGCTTTGATCGCAGCCTTAAACGAGATCAGGTTATTTTCAAACATGCCTCCCGGGAAGTGTTCCTGTTTACCCCAATCGAAATGCGGATCCTGTCCTCCTACCCCGGCACCTCCACCCGGAAAATGTTTGGTGGTCAGTGCAATGGATTGCGGTCCCAGTTGTTTTCCCTGAAAACCGTACACGATCTCTGTCATCATTTTCGCCACCCATTCCGCGTTCTCACCGAATGTTCCTTCAATTCGCTGCCAGCGGGGTTCCGTACTCAGATCAGCCATGTACATATAACCCTTCCGCAAACCAACTGCCTTCCATTCCTGTCTGGCGATATCCGCAAATTCATGTACCAGTGGCAGGTCACGCATGGCTGACAAACCCAGTTCACCCGGCCAGGTGGAGAAAACCGTTTTACCCACACTTAATCCAATGGAAGCATCTTTGGTGAGATGATTCCTGGGATTGGAAGCAATGATGGCGGGAATCCCTAACCCATCACTTTCACAAAGCGCCTGTAACTTATTGGCCCATGCGGCTGTGGTTCTTGCACTCAGGTTTGCCCTGAAGATAAAATGCCGCAAATGAAAAACGGTTACCCCTTTTGTGGTACCGGCAATGCTCATCATAGCCACCGGCAAGGGCTTCCTGGTAAACATATTCATCGTTGTAACCCGGTCCTCTTCGTTAAAATCGCTGGATTCGGGTCCTTTCGTTGTACCTCCAAAACCGGAACCGGATTCGTTTTTCAATCCTGCCGTACTGATGAGCATGAAACCCACTTTTTCTTCCAGACTCATTTTACGCAACAGGTCAAGACTTCTTTCCTGATTTGACAAACGCCAGTCTTCATATTTATCCAGCCGTCCGTTTCTATTCAGGTCCTTAAATTGTAACCCTTGCAGGGTCAGGATTTTTGCAGAACGATATCCCAGAACCGGTTGTTTCTTTTGGGTGATCCCGGTTTGAGCAGACAGGGAACCCATCAGGGTAGAAAAAAACAGCAGCCTAAACATTTTACCGGCGATTGCAGACAGACGGGCAGGTTTCATTTTCTTACAGGATTAAGTTCGAAGATTGGCAAGCAGTACTCTGACATGCTTGCATGGCCTTCTAATATTACGTAGTTAACAAATGAATCAACCCGATCGACAGATAAATATTTACGAAATGGTTTTCGACAGAATACTGGCTTTTAATGGATCACCAGTAGCAGGGCTTTCCAAAGACTGAACAGACTGGTTAAGGAAACAAGACCGCCAACGGCGAAATACATGGATTTCAAGGGAAGTTTCCCCACCAGTCTTGCGGCTATCGGCGCAGCCAGCATTCCTCCGATGATCAGACCCAGTACATCGCCGATAGGAATGTGTTTCAGCAGGATAAAAAATGTGATGGCACTGGCAAATACCACAAAAAATTCTGCCAGGCATACGGAACCGATTACATATTTGGGACTTTTCCGTTTTGAAATAAGCGTACTGGTTACCAACGCACCCCATCCGCCTCCGGCAAAAGCATCCACAAAACCGCCGGTACCCGCCAACCAGCCCGCCCGTTTTACTTTTTCGTGCGGGGTTCTGTTATGTATGGCTTTCCTGATGATAAAATAACCCAGATAAGCCGTATAGATACAAAGCGGGATGCGTACGTAGCTGGCATATTTCTGCCCGAAATAAGCCAGTGTGGCTCCCGTAACCGCTCCGATAATGCCGGGTACCACCAGTGTTTTGAATAATTTTTTATTGATGTTCCCAAACCGATGGTGACTGTATCCGGAAACCCCGCTGGAGAAAACCCTGGCCGAATGTACCCGGCTGCTCACAATAGCGGGGTTAACGCCATTGGCCAACAAAAAAGTTGTAGAGATGGTGCCATAACCCATACCCAATGACCCATCCACTAATTGGGCGATAAACCCGGTTAATAACATGATGCCGAAGGAAGGGATATCGAGATAATCCGGAAGGGTTCTGAAAAGATCCACCACGCTATGCACCGGAAAAAAGTGAAAAACCGTTGCGCCAACAATCATAAACACAAATGCAAACAGGCACCATTTCACCACCTGCTGCCATTTTTTTTCCTTGCGTCTGGACAGACTGATTTCCTCCAATGAGACCTGTTTGGCGACCAATACTTTGGTGAGGTCGTTCAACTGTCTGACTTTTTCTGAAAAATCGCCATGCAGCTGATTACGGATCAGTTGCATATCATCCAATACGTCTTCGATCTGGGCGGGGATCATTTCATTCAATACCTCTTTCAGTCTTTTTGCAATCGTGGGAGATTTCCCGTTTGTGGAGATGGCAATTTTCAGGTTTCCTTTCTGTACGATGGAGCCCAGATAAAAATCACACAAAGCCGGTTTGTCTGCCACATTTACCAATAAACCAAGGGCTTTGGCATC
>JAGWTX010000530.1 GCA_028875955.1 Bacteroidota bacterium
ATACCGATCGGAACATGGAGATCCTTGTACAGGTCTTTCGCAAAAAAATAACCGACAGCAGAGAAATTACGCACAGTTTCCGGATCACAAACCGTCCATTTGCTTTTCCGGTCTGTCAGTTTTTCTGCAGAGAACGCTTCCGGAACATAGTATTGCCGGATGGAGGGATACAAGGCGAGCGAAGCTTCATATTCCCAATCATAGATCGGTTTTTGGGGTGGTCTTGGTCCCAACTGTCGTTCCATATTGGATTGTCCGCTGCATAACCAGACTTCCCCGATCATGACATCCGTGATTTCAACCATATTATTCCCCTGTATCGTTATTACATAGGGACCGCCTGCATCCATCTTTTTCAATTCCACCATCCACTTACCTTCCCTGGCCGTTGTGGTTTGCAATTGACCATTGATACTAACCGCAATCCGTTCACCATCATCCGCAGTTCCCCATACAGGTATGGCAACCCCTCTTTGTAAAACCATGTGATCACTGAACAAACTGTTCGGCTCCACATTTGCCTTTGCCCCATTTACCAATAAAAGGCTCATCAGGAACAGACAGAACTGACTGTATCTACCCATTACGCTTCTTTATTTACAAATTTACACAAGTTTTGTACCTGAAATTTTTAGCGTACAGCCATAATCAGAAGGTTTTTTATCAGGAAGACCTACCGTTAACCCCTTCTCATCCCTTGTAAAAGTCATTTTTCCGGCACCCAATAATTCTACAGAACTGATCTCACCCGTTTGTTGTGCACTGCCGGTGCCCAATGCAGTAATCTGTATGTTTCCTGTTTCAGGCCATCCCATAAAAAAGGCAAACAGGGTTTCCCCTTTTGTGGTGAAACGAATATCCTCATAGCTAAATTCCTTTCTCCTGGACTCATTGAATTGCATGGCAGAATTGGTTTGCTTCGGATTGGTGACAATTTCAGCATGTGGTCCCGTACCAAATATTTTCCAGGGACGGGTGGCATAAATCCCTTCGCTGTTCACTGCCATCCATTGGGTGATGCCCTCGAGTACATTCAGCTCATCTTTATCCAGCATACCGCTGGCCGGCAGTGGCATATTTAACATCAGATTACCATTTCGGCTTACAATATCCACCAGAAGATCGATCACTGTTTTGGCAGATTTGTATTTTCCAACCCTGTCACGGTTGTAATGCCAGTCGCCGATACAGGTATCGGTTTGCCAGGGTAGCGGCCAGATGGATTCCACGACGCCCCTCTCCACATCAAAAACACAAATACCCCTGCCCTTCTCCGAATCTTCCGGTCGCTTACTGGTATAGACAGCCTGTGTTTTCCCTCCGTGTTTCGCCGCATTTTTATTATAGAGATGGGCCAGGATATTCAGACCATATTCTTCGAAAGGCACATGACCGTCGCAATAAAGCAAATCAGGTTCATAATTATCAATCAGGTCAAGGATCCTTTCATACCAGTGCTTTTTCCAGGATTCGGGAATGCCGTTTTCATTCCAGTCAAGTTTGTTATAGACTTCCTCACAGGATGCATACAAACTGAAATTTTTCGGATCGGCACCATCATACGGGATGCCGGCATAAGGACCTTTTGTGTCCTGTCCTTTACTGGTAGAGAACCATTTATAAGTGATCCATAAATGATCGCTGATACCAAATTTCATTCCCTGTTTTCTGGCGGCCTGACCAAACAAACCCACAATATCTTTGTGAGGTCCCATTTTTACTGCATTCCATGAGTTGTGTCTGGAGTTCCAGAGATCAAAATTATCATGGTGAACACCCATGCTCATAAAATACCTGGCACCTGCTTTTTTATACAAGCCCATCAGATAATCCGGATCAAATTTTTCTGCTTTCCAGGCGGGAATCGTGTCTTTGTATCCGAACTGCGAAGGGTGCCCGTATGTTTTGAGGTGATGGGCATTCTGCCGGCTGCCTTCCATATACATGTTTCTTGCATACCAGTCGCCTGCTTCAATGGCTGACTGTGGCCCCCAGTGAGCCCAGATCCCAAACTTTGCGTCTCTGAACCATTCCGGAATTTCATAGTTCCGCAAGGAAGCACGGGTGGGTTGAAATGGTCCGGGTTCGATGGTGAACGGTTTTTGCTTTTCTGCAAAAAAGTTTCCGGGACCCAAACCCAGAACAGGCAGACCCAAAGCGGATTTTTTCAACATATCTCTTCTGGAAATAGACATAGCTGTATGTTTTTATTAAAAGATTTTATTCCATAGTTTCTTTTCCTGTGATACCTGAATGGCATTCTCCCCTTTTTGTAAAAAGGTAGCCGGGCAATACAAACGCTCCTGTGGGCCTTTGTTCCAATAACGTCCCAGCAGGTGCCCATTCACATACACCATCCCCTTACGGTATGCCTGCATATCCAAAAAAGTATCGCCGGTTTCCGACAATTGAAAAGTTCCTGTGAAAAGC
>JAGWTX010000531.1 GCA_028875955.1 Bacteroidota bacterium
TTTTCTTTTTCATTTTTTAGGGGTATTGGGGTTGGTTAATCGATACAAAAGTAAGGCAGCTCTTTTTATCAGAAGGGGAAATTCATGCAGGTTGATGGTTTCGCCCGGCGCATGTGCACCACGACCGGAAGCGCCAAGTCCATCGATACCATCCAGGTATCTGGCAACATAGGAGATGTCACCTGCCCCCCTGGATCCGGGATCACCCGCCCGGGTGATGCCAATCCCCATATCCTGCGAAACCTGGTTCACAAGGGCTAATAATTGCTGATTGCCGTTGGTAGGTTCCATAGATGGGATGCCATCCTGGAAATCGATATGCGCTTCGGTGCCATTCAGGTTTCTGGAAACGATCCGGCGCATTTTTTCACGGGCAGCACTTTTTTGTGCTTCGGTCAGGAAACGAAGATCACCGGTAACCACCACTTCGGGTGATATGATATTGGTTTTCCCTATGGCTTTACCGCCGGATAGGGTATCATTAAATTGTATATCAGAACCACCCAATATCAGACCAGGATTGAATGTCAGGTATTTTTCATTGCTGAGCGATTCCCGGAAACTATTGAGAATCCTGGCGGATTCATAAATAGCGCCATAACCGGATCCGCTGCTGAAAATACCGGATGAATGGCCGGTTTTAGCTTTTACGCGCAATATCCAGCTGCTGCTGCCTCTTCGGGCTGTGGCAATGGTATGCAATCCCACAGCAGACTCAAAACCCAGTGCCACTTCAGCGGTTTGGGCTCTGTTGATAAAATCGGCACGGCTCACATTAGTGGGATGACCGGCTTTTTCTTCATCACCTGTGAAATAGACGGTAATATCGGCATCATCCAATAGTCCGTAGAACTGTAATGCCTGCAAGGCAACAATGGCAACCACATCACCACCTTTCATGTCGTTCACGCCCTGACCGGTTGCGGTTGAATCGTTTAAGAGCGTAAACGGGGAAAAAGGCATATCGGGTTCAAAAACGGTATCGAGATGACCAATGATAAAAACCCGTTTTCCTTTTTTCCCTTTTCTGGTTGCTACCAGGTGTCCGGCACGGTTCAGCGAATCAGGCAGAGAAACCCATTCTGTTGTGAATCCTGCTTTTTGTAATTCTTGTGCGAATAGATCCCCCACTTTTTTTACGCCCGGTTTATTGAATGTGCCACTATTGATGTTGACTGATTCTGACAATAACCTAAGGGTTTCGGGAAGATGTTGATCTATATAGGCAAGTAGTTTTTTTTCAGTTACAGTTAGTTCGGAGGGGGTTTGTGAAAAAATAATCAGCGGGAAAAGCAACGCCAAAACCAGGGATGGTATCTTATGCATGTATCTGTTATTGGAAGGGAAAGTTAAGTAACCTGTTCTTTATTAACAGATCCGTTTTAAAAAATTTTCATTCTGGCACGAAAATAGTAAGATATCGGCTGTTCCATTTCCTGAGGAAACGAGACATTATTAAATACATATTAAAATCCAATAAAATGAAAAACAAAGCATTTGTGTTTTCCGGGTTTCTTGTGCTTATCCTGGCCATGGTGATGGGTTCCTGTAACAAAAGCACGTCTCTGAATGCGGGTGCCGCCAACCAGCAACAATTATCTCTCTACCTGACAGACGGCCCGGGTTTATTTGACCATGTATATATTGATATCCTTTCCGTAAAAGTCCTGGTGGATACAAGCGCTGATACCAGGATGCATGATAATACAGACTGGGACAGAAGAGGTGCAGATGATCATAAAAACGATTCCTCACTGGTATGGTCAAACCTTAATATTAAAGCAGGTGTGTATGATGTCCTGAGTTTTCGCAATGGTGCCGATACCTTGCTTGCGGCATCAGGTATCCCCAAGGGGTCGGTCCGCCTGATCAAAATTGAACTGGGACCCAATAATTCCCTCGTAAAGGACAGTGTAACCTATCCGTTAAGCCTGCCACCCGGTTCACTGAATTATGTATTGTTAAAACTGAAAGGCCATGAGTGTGAGGAATATGAGCCAGGCAAAAACCGCCTATGGCTTGATTTTGATATCACAAGGTCCATCGTGCAAAATGCTGCAAATAAATTCATGTTGAAACCTGTGATCCATTTCTTTGTCGTAAGTTCTTCCGGAAGTATCGTAGGTAAAGTCTTACCCAAAGAAAGCTACCCGGTGATAACCGTGTATAACAGCACCGATACAGCCTATGCATTACCCAATCCGGATGGGTTTTTCAAACTGAGGGGGTTAAAGGATGGCACTTATGATGTATTTATCAATGCTTCCAATGGTTATTTCGATTCGACCCTGCACCAGGTGGTGGTAAAAGCACCGGGTGAAACTTCCCTGGGTAGTATCACACTCAGGAAATAAAATCAAATTGAAAAAATATTCAGGAAGGGAGTAGTCATACTCCCTTTTTTTATTTTTCTGCTTAGAGAAACCG
>JAGWTX010000014.1 GCA_028875955.1 Bacteroidota bacterium
TAACCTTCAGTTGCGGAAACTTTTGTTTCAACAAGATTGTAAATGCCAGCATCCATTCATTGACAAGCGGACGTCTCAAAAAACCGGATTGATAGGCAATGCTGTTGGTATGGGCATACCGGCCATACTGATCCTTGTCGTGCGGGAGATATTCCTCATAACGTGAGAGTAAATAAAATGAAGCCGCCAATAGATCAAAGGGAAGATCCCCGTAGGTGATAAAAAAGACAGGCAGCTGCTGCCATTCGGTACAATCCATTTCCTGGGGAACGATCCCGGATTCGGTCAAAAGACCCTGGGGTTTTATCCATAAGGCATCAGCTGTTAAGGGGTCATGGGAATAATTCAGCCGGATACCCTCATAGGATGCAAAGGATTCAGGGGATGTGGTGAGCTGGCACCCCGGCAATAATGTGCGGATGATATACCGTAGCCGCTCTGATAGTTTCGGAGTATACAGCAGCATTGTATTTGACCCGGCAATACCCAAGGATGTACAGATAAATGGTTTGTTTAATTTCGATCACAATCGAATAGGACTAACGGTTCTTCCACATTTCATTGAAAGTTTTCTGGCTGAAATCCAGATCAGACCGGTGGGCTGTCCATCCCTTAAATACTTTGTTGACAACCCAATTTTTCATCTTGCCATTGCCCATGTTCATCATGCTTCGATTGAGGCTGGCAGTCTTCCATACTTTCCAGGCCAGTCTTTCTGCCAATGAACTGGATCCCTGTTTAACCGCTTCATGCCGGTTATCCAGCAGCAATTCATGCAGATTGATCCGCACAGGACACACTTCGGTACAGTTTCCACAAAGGGAGGATGCATTACTCAGGTGCTTATACTCATCCATCCCGTTCAGGTAGGGTGTGATCACTTTCCCGATCGGGCCGCTGTAAGTAGTTTCATAGGAATGGCCGCCAATGTTCTTATAGACCGGGCAGGCATTCAAACAGGCACCACAACGGATGCAATACAATGCTTCACGGGTGGTCGGATTATCCAGCAGGTTTGTTCTGCCATTATCTAACAGGATCACATACATTTCTTCCGGGCCATCGGATTCATTTTTCTGTCTGGGACCCGAGATCAGGGTATTATAGACCGTTATCTTCTGACCCGTTCCATAGGTGGCCAGTAAGGGCCAGAACAAGGGGAGGTCATTCAGGGATGGGATTACTTTTTCTATCCCCACAACTACAATATGTGTTTTGGGCCAGGCACAGCTTAATCTGGCATTGCCTTCATTCTCGGTAACCGCGATACCGCCTACGTCCGCAACGATAAAATTGGCACCCGTAACACCCACTTCTGCTTCCACATATTTTTCCCGAAGGATTTTTCTGGCTACCAATGTCAGTTCTTCCGGTGAGAGATGGGAGGGCGTCCCCAATTTCTCAGCAAACAGTTTTGCTACGTCCTCCTTGCTTTTATGCATGGCGGGTGTTACAATATGATAGGGCGGTTCTCCGTCCAGTTGCTGGATATATTCTCCCAGATCTGTTTCCACACTTTCAATGCCAATGGATTCCAGATACTGGTTCAGGTGGATCTCCTCGGTAACCATGCTTTTACTCTTTACCAGGGTCTTGCAGTTTTTTTCCTTGCAGATCCTGCCGATCTCATCCAATGCTTCCTGCGTATTTTCGGCCCAGATCACTGTAGCGCCCCTGGCTGTGATCTTTCTTTCAAACTCCTCCAGATACCTGTCCAGATGCTCGATGGCATCCCATTTCCGGTTCTTGGCTTTCTCTCTTGCCAGCATTACATGGCCGCCAAACTGTTGTTTACCCTGCGGTACTACTGCATTATACCTGCCAATGTTAAAGTTGATCTTTCTTCTGTGTTCCAGATCAGCCGCTTTAATGGTACTCTTGGCGATAAAGGATGCTGCGGTATCTTTCATGAATGTTGTATTGTGGTTGAACAAATCTTCAAACTATGGATATAAACCATCTATCTCTTTAAGAATCAAACCGGCCAAATCATTCGCTATTCTTCCAGCTTCAAATGTGCCGCGGTTGCCGCCAATGTCTGATAGAACTCTTCGCCATATTTACGGATCAATGCATCTTTCAGAAAAACATAGACGGGCATTTTCAGTTTTTTCCCCAAACTACAGGCTGCCTGACAGAGGTCTTCCCTCGGTTCATAATTTACATATTCGATGTCCGGGTCTTTCTTGCTTTTCTGGATCCTGATCGGAAACAAATGACAGCTCAGCGGTTTTTTCCAATCCAGTTTCCCATCATTGAAAGCCTGCTCAATCCCGCATTTGATGATGCCCCATTTATCCCGGTAACCATAGGCACAAATGGCTCCGTCGATGGTGGGGGTTACCCATCCGAATTCCTGATCATACAGATATTTACCCTGTTTCTCCACTTCCCGGATCCCTTCCGCCGTCATATAGGGTTTGATCACTTCATAATAGGTATTTAGTTTTTCCAGTTCCCATTTTTCCATGGGTGCTCCTGCATCCCCGTCTTCACAACATCCCCCCTTGCATTTATTCAGATCGCAGACAAACTGTTCATCAATGATATCATCACTCACCAATTTATTATCAATAGCTATCATCTGGTTGTATTAGTTGTGTAAAGATAGTCTCAAACGGCACTCGGTCAGAAACCTGTTCAGGTAAATATTAACAAATGGAAAGTAACCTTTCTACATACGGCACGTATACGAAAAGAAGGCATGAACAGTAATAGCCTTTATTTGCCACGGGCTGCTTTTTCCAAAGCGGCCCTTAGTTTCGCCACTTAAAGGTATTAATTAAATGTTTCATGTCTGTTAACAGAAAACGGTTCACGATGCCCAGGGAATCCTGGTTGGGTGTGGCATCAAAATACAAAGCGCCCCTGAGGAAATGTTTGGTTGAATCCGTTACAAAAAACTGATTGGCGGTGGCCACATCCCCTCCTACGGTAAACAGTATTCCATGTATGTGGTTGGGGGTGGAAATAACCGAATCTTCAATCGAGTAGGCTTTGGAGGTATGCTTACTGGTCAATTCAAATGTCTGTTTGATCAGCGTATCAAATTTGTTCTTACCGATCTCCTTGTAACTCACATAGATTCTTCCATGAAACTGTGGAAAATCAACATTGATCCACCAGGGATTTTCCGTCGCATCCCCAAAAAAGGTACTGTCCTTTACAATTTTCGCATAAACTGGATATTCAAAGGAATAGGGATAGCCGGCCGCTTCAAAAACCTGGTACTTTTTTTCCGGAAATGGGATCTTAAAATAACCTGTCGGCTTTGGCGTAAAGCTGCTGTTACAGGAACTGACTGAAAGAAACAACAATATCAGGATTGTTTGCATCCCTCGCTGCGGGAAAACCTGTTTATCCCTTTTCTGAAAGATCTGCATCAGCGGTTTCTTCCCTGATTGCAACTGTACATGACTCATCATAATGCTTACTGTGTCTTGATCGTGACTTTAACTTTCTGAATCCGGGTTTTTTCAACTTCCAGAACGGTGAACTCAAAGTCTCCCGTAGCTACCACCTTGGAAGGCTGCGGTATTTCGCCGGCCAGTTCCAGCACCAGACCGGCCAATGAATCGCTTTCTCCCTTTACCTGATCAAAGGTATCGCCCGCCAGGTCCATGATCTTACACACATCATTGATCATGGTACGGCCTTCAAAAAGATAATTATGGTCGTCCAGTTTCTTATAGCCGGTTTCCTCCTCATCAAATTCATCCTTGATCTCACCGATCACTTCCTCCAGGATATCTTCCATGGTAACAATCCCACTGGTTCCCCCGAACTCATCCACCACAACCGCAAAATGGATCCTTTTGGTCTGAAACTCCTTTAACAGGTCCTCAATGAATTTCTGTTCATGTACAAAATAGGGCTGACGCATCAGGTGATGCCAGTTAAAATCATCCGGCTCGTTGAGATGCGGGATCAAATCCTTGGTATGTATCATGCCCGCCACATTATCCAGGTCCTCCCTGTAAACGGGTAAGCGGCTATAATGCAGGTCCCTTACCGTTGCGATCAGTTCACCAAACGGAACGGTATAATCGATACCGTGTACATCAATCCTTGTTTTCATGATCTGCTTCACGGTTATGTTGCCGAACTTGACGATGCCTTTCAAGATATTCTTTTCATTTTCAGAAGCCGTGTTCTGTGTGGTCAGGTCGATGGCATGGTCCAGCTCTTCGAGGCTATAGGAACCATTGGCACGGTTACTGAGTTTACGCTCGATGATATCCGAGTATTTGACAAGCCATTTACTCATCCCTGCAAAAGCATAGGAAACCGCCTGTACGATACCGCCAAAATCCTTGGCGAAACGAACATTGTTTTGTGTGGCCAGCACCTTGGGCATGACTTCCCCGAATAAGACCAGTAAAAAGGTCACTGCCACCACCTTGATCACAAATTCAATCCAAACCGCGTTCAATTTTTCAAAATTGAACATATCATCGATCAATAGATTGGAGATGATGATAATGGAAATATTGATAAAGCTATTGGCGATAAGCAGGGAAGCCAGTAACACTTTTGGCTCCTCCAGCAGATCCACAATCCTTTTATACTGGGGTTGCTGTTTCGATTTTAGGTTATTGATGTCTTTATAGGTAAGCGAGAAAAAAGCCACTTCTGATCCGGACAATACGAATGACAAAAACAAAAAAACAAACAATACCATTACCAGAACAGTAGTACCCTGTGCCTGTAAGGCCGATAATAAAGTAGGATGAAAAAAGAGATGCAAAATCGGGTGGTGATCCAAAGCAAGTGTTTTTGATGAACAATCAATCCTGCCAGGGTCTTTGCCCTCCCTGCAGGATCAGGGTCAAAAGTATTCTTTCTTATTGAGTTCTTTAAAAAGGAAGTGACTCGCCGGGATCTGATAAGGGTGGGATATCATCTCCGGGATAATTTTCCAGTGAATCGCCGGCTCCATGACCGCCATGCCCTTCACCCCGTTTATCCAGCATGATCAGGTTATCTCCAACCACTTCCGTAGCAAATTTCTTATTCCCTTCCTTATCCTCCCAGCTTCTGGTACGCAAACGGCCTTCCACATATATCAGGCTTCCCTTGTGCAGGTATTTCTGCGCCAGTTCCGCCAACCCCCTCCAAAGGACCACCGTATGCCATTCTGTCTGTGAAATCAGCTTACCAGACCTGTCTTTATAGGTTTCCGTCGTAGCCAGCGGAAATTTTGCTACGGCTATATTTCCTTCCAGGTGCTGAACATCCGGATCTTTTCCCAGATTGCCAATAAGCATAACCCGATTAACGCCTCTCATACGATAAGATTTAAGTACGCATCAAATACAACTACTCTTAAAAATACCTTTTTTTAAGTAACAAAAGAAGCCATCTGGAAAATTTCACGTTCAGTTACCAACTGTTAAAACCGTCTGTCCGGTCAGGCAGTTCGGCTTTCCAGATAGCTGTTGATGAGTTTGGGAAACGGTAGTTGCAGGATGGACTTGGGGGAATGCCAGGGGTATTTCTCCAGAAAGGCAGGCAGGGTAGCCAGTGAAACCTCGATGATCTGTGCCTTGATCTGCTGATGGGTGAGTTGTTGTACCAGGACCGGTGAGATGGATTTGACCTCCCCCTTGATACCCCATTGTTCCTGTAACCAGCTGAGCGATTTCTCTTTGTCCCATTTGATGACTTCATCGCTTTCCAGCAGGTAAAATTCAAAAAGGTTCTGCCAGATATCCGATCCGGTTCTTTTATGAACCATCCATTTCCCCTTATGGGTGAACAGGAAATAGGTGAACCACCTGTGTTTCCGCAACAGGGTTTTTTCTTTCACTGGCAACTGATTCACCAGCCCATCGTTAAATGCACGGCAATTTTTCCGCAACGGACAGCTGTGACAGGCAGGGGCAAAAGGTTTGCATACCGTAGCCCCAAAATCCATGATGGCCTGATTATATAACCCCGCATTTTTTCTATCCAGTACCTTTTCTGCCAATAAAGTAAACTGCTGTTTTCCCCGGGTTCCATCTATGGCCGTGTCGATGCCAAAAAAACGGGAAAGCACCCGGAACACATTCCCATCCACAACCGCATAGGGTAAATTGTAAGCAAAGGATGCGATGGCTGCAGCTGTATAAGGGCCAACTCCTTTTAAAAGAAGAATTTCTTCATACCGGTCAGGGAAAACCCCCGATTGGTTATTCACGATATCCCTTGCAGTAAACAACAGGTTTTTACAACGATTGTAATAACCCAAACCTTCCCATAGTTTGAACACTTCCTGGTCTTGGGCGGCAGCCAGCTGCCCGATGGTGGGGTATTTCGTGATAAACCGGGTATAATAGGCCCAGCCCTGGGCAACCCGGGTTTGCTGAAGTATCACTTCACTGAGCCAAATCTTATAGGGGTCTTTTTCACCCTTCCAGGGCATAGAACGCTGATTTTCATGTTTGTGCCATTTCATCAGGGTTCTGGTGAATATTTTTTCCATTTCTGATCACAAAGATTGACGAAAGTACGGTCAAACCCCTTTTTTATTTGATTTATACATTATTACTATGTATTATATACACGATAGTTTTCCCGTTTCACTGAGTGAACCGTTTATCTTTCAATTAGTAACGTCTATAATATTTACGCTATCTTTCTTGCATTATTCAATTCTTTTAACTTATTTTAAGTTCTTCTACCTAAAAAAATAAAACAAAATGAGAAAATCAGATCTCATCAATCAGATTTCAGACAAAACCGGAATCCCCAAAGTGGATGTATTGGTTACTTTGGAAACCATGTTTAAAGAAGTGAAAGAAAGTCTTTCCAATGGCCAAAACATATATATCAGAGGTTTTGGAAGCTTTATCACAAAGAAAAGGGCGGCCAAGATTGGTCGGAACATCAAGAAAAACGTAGCAGTTGAAATTCCGGAACATTATATTCCGGCTTTCAAACCCGCAAAAGAATTTGTCAGTGAAGTGAAAAGCAAACGCAAGCCGGACTAACTTTGCCAAAAGATCTCCCGGCGTGAAAAAACAGCAATTTCTCTTAATTGGTATTTCCTTAGTCATATTTGTACTATTGTTTTTCTTTGGAAAAACAGTGCCTCCAAAATCAGTCAGCCCCGAATCGGATGCTGTACAATCGACTGGTATTCAAAGACTTAGTTTTCCAGAACTGCTGGCCAAAGCAAAGGAGAAGATAAGTCCTGCCCAATCCCAGCGTCTCACACAACTGGAAACATCTGTAAAAAGAGGGGATGTTAAGGATCAGCAGATACATGTTTACCACCAGCTGGCCCGATTCTGGGCAGATTCGGCTCATATCTTCGAACCCTATGCCTATTATACCGGGGAAGCCGCGAAGTTGGAAAATTCTGAAAAAAGCCTCACCTTTGCCGCCCGTCTGTATTTAGATAACCTAATGTCAGAAGGGCAACCGGCCATGCAATACTGGCTGGCGAGTAATGCAAAAGTTCTTTTTGAGAAGGCATTGGCCATCAATCCGAATAACGATTCGAGCAAGATCGGACTGGGCGCCTGTTACCTGTTTGGCAATATCTCTGACAACCCGATGCAGGGCATCTTACCTGTCAGGGCTATCGCAGACAAGGATCCGGGAAATGTCTATGCGCAGATGATTCTTGGATTGGGCGGAAAGAAAAGCGGTCAGTTTGACAAAGCCATTGAAAGGTTTTTGCTGGTTGTTAAGAAAGAGCCTGAAAATGTGGAAGCGCTGTTTAACCTGGCCGAGTGCTATGAAGAGAAGGGAGATAAAGCCAACGCAGTGAAATGGTATGAAGAAGTCAAGAAGCTGGTAAATATTCCGGATGCACAAAAGGAACTGAACAAACGGATTACCGAATTGAAAAAATAAACCTAATTAATTAACTAATCAAAATTACTAAGTGTATGCCTTGTGGTAAGAAGAGAAAGCGTCATAAAATTGCGACTCACAAACGTAAAAAACGTTTAAGAAAGAATCGTCATAAGAAAAAGAATAAATAATTCTTTGCCCTGACCTAATATAACATACGGTCAAGTCTGGTACTTGACCGTATGTACACTTTCCTGAATTTCGTCACTACCTTTCTACGCTGCAACTTTCCCTTTTCCTTCCTGTTCCGGTGATGAATGTCATGGATGATGGTGTATGCTGATCGGCCGGATACGGCACGTGATTCTGTATTTAAAAGTTGCATTTGTGAACAAAGAACTAATAATCAATGCGGGTCCCACAGGAGTGGAGATCGCATTTCTGGAAGATAAGAAGCTCGTAGAACTGCATAATGAAAAAACAGATGCCAGTTTTGCGGTAGGCGACTTATACCTGGGAAAAGTGAAAAAACTGATCCCCGGATTAAATGCCGCATTCGTAGATGTGGGATTTGAAAAAGATGCATTCCTGCATTATACCGATCTGAGTCCTTATGTCCGTTCGATCCTTAAATTCACCCAGCTGGCCATGAATGACAAGGAACCCAATGGATTTGATTTTGCCAAATTCCAGTCTGAACCGGAAATTGTCAAAACAGGAAAGATCAATGAGGTATTGAACGGAAAGCCCCATGTGCTGGTTCAGATCCTCAAAGAACCCATCGCAGCCAAAGGCCCTCGTTTATCCTGTGAATTATCCTTACCGGGAAGATTTGTGGTCCTCACTCCCTTTAATGAAATCGTAGCCGTATCAAAGAAGATACATTCTTCAGAAGAAAGAAAACGTTTACATAAGATCGTTGAAGCCATCCGCCCAAAAAATTTCGGTGTCATTGTAAGAACCGCTGCGGAAGGCAAGAGCACGGCCGAATTACATCAGGACCTGCTGGCACTCGAAGAAACCTGGAAAACCATCAAATCCAACCTGAAAGGGGCTGTTGCACCTGTCCGCATCTTAAGCGAGGAAAACAAAACCACCAGCATCCTAAGAGACCTGCTGAGTGCCGATTTCAATAAGGTGGTGGTCAATGATAAAAGCCTTTTTGCGGTTACCCAAAGCTATATCCAGCGGATCGCCCCTGACAAAACAGATATTGTCAGTTATTATCAGAACGGTCTTCCCATATTCGACCAGTTTGGGGTTACCAAACAGGTAAAGTCTTCCTTTGGCAAAACAGTCAACCTGCCCAGTGGCGCCTACCTCATCATTGAGCATACGGAAGCCCTGCATGTGGTGGATGTAAACAGTGGTTATAAAAGCGTCAGTAATAACCAGGAAGAGAATGCGCTGGAAACCAATCTGGAAGCAGCGGAAGAGATTTCCAGACAACTAAGGCTGAGAGATATTGGCGGTATTATCGTGGTGGATTTCATCGACATGAAATTACCGGACAATAAAAGAAAGGTCCAGGAAGCGATGGAAGGTTTCATGAAAACCGACCGGGCAAAACATTCCGTATTACCCGTATCAAAATTCGGGCTCCTGCAGATTACCCGCCAAAGAATGCGTCCGGAAGTAAACATCAATACTTCTGAAGCCTGTCCGGCCTGCAACGGCACCGGCAAGATCAGTTCCACGTTATTATTAGAGGACGAGATTGAAAAGCGCCTGCATTACCTGGTTACGCATGCGCATAAAAACCTAACCCTTATTGTACATCCGATTGTCTACGCATATCTCACCAAAGGTTTCTTTAGCTCCATCATCAAAAGATGGAAAAAGAAATACCATACCAACCTGAAAGCCCAGGCAAACACCAATTATCACCTGATTGAGTTCAGGTTCTTTAATGAACATGAAGAGGAAATAAAATTCTAGATAAACTGTTAGATCCCTATAAAAAAACGGGCCAAAATATTTTGGCCCGTTTTTTTACCAGCTAAGAAACAGTTTATTGTTTCTGTAAAATCAAAGTTGTCGCTCCATTGTTATATCCATTACCACCGGCTGCATCTGCTTTCAGGTTCATCGTAAGGGTTATATATCCGGTACAAGAGAATACATACCCGGCTAAGCCAGCCGCTGAATTGGACCCAATGGCAGTCATGTTATAACCGCCTCCATAATTGCCAAAATTAACTTTTGGGACAGTTGCAGTACCTGAGGCAGGGTCTATATTAACGATCAGGGGATTTACGACGTTTCCGTATGCGGGATTTGGCCAAACAGCACTTAAATCTATCTGATTGGTGCCTGCATCTTTTACAGTTACAATGTCACCTGCATTCCAGTCAGCCCAATCATCTCTTATCACTTTATAGTTTCCACCAACAGGGCCTACAAAAGGACAAACCACAAATGCCTGCCATCTGAATGCTGCGTTGTAATTGGAGTTTGACTCGAGGTTTGAGTTGACATTTGAGATATCAAATGTTCTGCCGTCTTTTGTGATGGATTGATTATAAAAAGTATAAACACCACCAGGGTTCAAATCTGTTGGCGCAATACCTAATGCTGATGCCACTTCAGATCCTGAGGCAGACAAAACTGTGCTCGCTCCGGTATACGGTACCGTCTTAACCAATTTCCATGAGGTAGGATCCGCATTGGAACCTTTTACCACGTATATTTTTATCTTATCGATATCCCCACCACCATTGGAAGAAGTACCTGGCGTTAGATATTGACTCACCTTAATGCTTACAACGGATGTTGCAATGGAAGCGTAATTTAGATTTAGGTTCGTTTTCTCGGCAAAAGTGAGATAGGCCCCGACAGACAGATTTTTAATATCAGCAAGTGGGTTAACTCCATCGGTCTTTTTACAGGAACTGATGGAAATACTAATCCCGATAATTGCAAAAAGGAATATTAGTTTCCGCATGATCATAGTTTTTAATTATTTAATGAAATTATCAGGGTTGTTATCCCAGAATACCTTGTTTGCTGCCACCCCCGGTGTTTTTTGAGTAGGCGCATTCAAATTTCTGTTTACAAATACTGCAGGATAAAAGAATGAGCGCATAAAGAGACCCGGATTCGGAGTTGTAACAGCAGGCTGCATATTATCAGGCTTACCGGTACGTCTGTAGTTATTAAAAGGTTCGATACCATTGCCCCAAGCGGCTATATGATATTCTTTCATGATAATATTCAACCTTTGATCATCTGTAGTGGCATTATCATAAGAAGTTAGCACTGTGTTTACATAGTTATCTACACTACCGGTACCAGAGGTTGGTGGAATGAAAGCTGTTGGAACCGTAACATTGACCGTAGCCGGGAAACCAAGGACTTTAGCCATTGAAGCTCTAATACCTTTTTCTAAAAGATCTCTTGCAGAACCCTGGGTTGTTATACCTAATTTGATAGCCGCCTCTGCTTCAAGGAAGGAAGTAAATGATGATAACCAAATAGGATCAATACCAGCACCATTCGCACCGCGGTTTAAACTAACGCTTGTGCCCTGGTTCGCATCAAATTCTCCACCAGCAGGATAGATCCCCCAGGTTGTTCTCAGATTACCGTCGGGTGGTGTACCTGAATTATCACCATGATCTCTTCCCCAATAACCTTGCCCACCCACTAAACAAAATGGCGTTCCGGCAGGGTAATGGGCTGGATAGGATTGAACAGAACAAGATGCTGTCTGCGCATTCACATCTGCATAATTTGTTCTCTGCCGATAGAAATAATACCTGCGTCTTGGATCAAGTGAAGTGACAGATCCTCCGCTTTTTTCTGCAACCACTTCCCACATAAAAAAGTTAGAAATAAAATCGCCAGCCTGTCCGCCAGAAGTATAGTTACTGGCGTAATGCGGATGTCTCGAATCCGGAGAACTGATATTAGTGGCATACTTGAATACAAAATCCTGTGGATCAGTATTGATCAGATTATTTTCTGTTAACAATGTCTGTATTTTAGCTCCGACACTATTGTCTACCAGCCTGGCTTGCATATAAAATTTTAAATGCAATGTTTTAGCCAGTTTAATCCAGTTTGCAGCAGAACCGCTATAAAACAGATCATTGGTTGGTTTTGAACCAGCGCCTGTTTTATTGAAATCGGCGATGGCACTGTCTAATAATCCATGTACGGCTGTATACACTGCAGCACCCCCGTCCACTTTTGGATTCGTATTGGCAGGACCTAAATCAGCTTCTGTAAAAGGAACGTCTCCAAAATCATCGACCAATGTACCCAATACGTACGCTTTCAAAGTTCTGGCAATACCTGACTGAATATATTTTTTCTGTTTTTGTGCCAGGGGTATCAAGGCATCTGTATTTTTGATAATACTACTGTAGGCGGTGCTCCACATCCCGTCAAAACTGTTGGGGCTGTATCCATTTGCATACAGTGGCCCGTACCATTCCTGCTGACGCGTTAACTGTCCGCC
>JAGWTX010000532.1 GCA_028875955.1 Bacteroidota bacterium
ACAATTATGAAAATTTCAGGGTTTACCATCATACGAAACGCGGTAATGAACGACTATCCCATTGTGGAAGCCATTCGATCCATTTTACCCGTTGTGGATGAAATGATCGTATTGATCGGCGATTCCGAAGATAATACCCTTGCGCTCATTGCATCCATTGCAGACCCCAAAATCAAGATCCATCATTCTGTATGGGATATGGGTTTACGGAGTGGAGGTAAGGTATTGGCTGTTGAAACCGACAAAGCGTTCCGGCTCATCGATCCGGAAAGTGACTGGGCTTTTTATATCCAGGGAGATGAAGTGGTACACGAAAAATATCATCCTGTGATCCTTGACGCCTGCCTCAGGTATGAAAAAGACAAACAGGTTGAAGGACTGTTGTTTAAATATCTTCACTTTTATGGAACCTATGATTATATTGGTGACAGCCGGCGATGGTATGACCATGAAATAAGGATCATCCGGAATGATAAAACCATTTCTGCCTATAAAGATGCACAGGGATTCCGAAAGGGAAATCAGCAGCTTTGGGTAAAACCCATTGATGCCTATGTTTATCATTATGGCTGGGTGAAAAGTCCGGAACAGATGATGAAGAAACGAAAACATGTGAGCCAATACTGGCATTCAGATGAGGAACTCCATCAAATTCTCGCGGATCCTGATTTCTGGGATTTTGAAGATTACGATTCGCTCCAGCATTTCCAGGGAACACATCCGGCAGTGATGCATGACCGGATTGAAAGACTGAACTGGAAAGTGGCGATTGATATTTCCCGGAAAAAATTTTCCTTCAAGGACAAGTTGTTGTACTATTTTGAAAAATGGACCGGGATCCGACCCTTTGATTTCAGGAATTACCGTATTCGGAAATAACCGGTTTCTTTTCTTCAAGCCATAGCAATACCAGTGGCCAGGCATGCAGCCATACGCCAAATTGAAAAGCAAGATTGGATTCAACCAGACAGGCTATGGCCAGGGCCAATGACCAGGCAGTCAGGGCATGGTTTTTTTTCCGGATGCCCTCTATCATGGGATACAAAAGCCAGGCAGTAAACAATAGCATGCCCCACCAGCCTGCACCCATCCACCAGAACAGGTATTGGTTAAAGGGCCAGCGAAAGCCAGGCGTATTCCCGGGATATAATTTGGCAAAATATACGGGCAGACTATCCGTGATACCCGCCCAGCCCAGGTTAGATCCCCCGTTGTGCCGGATGGCTTCCCAGGCTGCCCGGTTAACCGCCCAACGGGTTCCGTCGGAATAGTCGGGCTGATAACCTCCCTTTTGTATCTGTTGCCAGTCGTACAATGAATAGGCTATTTTCTGCTGGATGGTTGGAAAAACCAGATAAGCCAATCCAATGCCTGCCAGCAACAAACCAAGGAAGAGCACTATACGAAAAGGCTTTTTCAGCAGGGAATCCTGATACCTACCCAAAACAAAAACAAGTACGATCACCAGCGCCATCACCCAGGCGGTGCGGACAGATAAAAAAAGCAGGAACCCCAGTAATCCAACCGCTAAACAGGCTTTGACAATTGGTTTTACTGAGTTTGAAAACAGCAAAATGGTTAGCCCTGCACACAGGAAAATACCAAAACGTAAATGGTCCTGATCCATTAATGTTGGAAGCGATTGTCCTTTACCCAGACCTTCCAGCAGCGATTGATAGTTTTGAAAAAAATAAAAAAGGGAATATAAGATGCCTGTAAGCGTTGCTGCAAACCAGATCCGGTGGATGGATTTGCGGGGATGGTCTTTCTGCCAGCTAACAAGGGCAAAAGCCGCAACAGGATAGGCTGATAAGGTTAGTAAAAAGTCATAATTGCTGATTTGTAAGGGCTGTTGCCAGGTACCCAGCAAAAAAAGGAAAACCGGGCATAGACTCCATATGAGCAAAGGGTTGGTAAATATCTTTTTCCTCCAGTCGTGGATATGAAACAATGCATAAACGAGCCAGCATCCTTCGGTGATGGACAAGATCGCACGGCTGCACAAAAGCCCGAAAAGCATCAGAAAAAAAAGCGCTATGGGAATTTGTTTTTTAGTCATGACCTTTCCGGGAATCCATACTGCATAGTTAAAACAGATTACCGGAAATCCGGTTTTGGAAAACCATTTCTGTAAAATTGGGAATACATGGTTTGCTTCCACTAAATTTACGCTCATCCCGATGTCTATGTGGCAGCAGTTATTAACAGATATCCGTAATCCCGATTACAAAGCCCTTGCCCGGAGTATTTCGTTGGTGGAAAACGAAGTGCCCGGCTATTTGGATTTTCTTGCATCCCTTACCCCCGGAAAAGCATTCATTACTGGGATTACCGGACCACCCGGTGCAGGAAAGAGTACATTGACAGATGCATTGATCGGTGAATGGACGGCGAAAGGGAAAAAAGTAGGGGTACTTTGTATTG
>JAGWTX010000533.1 GCA_028875955.1 Bacteroidota bacterium
GGAAATACTGGATCAGGTTCAGGGAGGCGATAAAATACTGTATTCCGGGGAGATCGTACAGCGGATATGAAACGCTGAAAAAGGAATTTGAAAGGTTGGACGAGGCCGATGTTTGGAACACGGTAACGAACAGCCTTCGATGATACTTCGAGGAAGCCGCGCATTCACGTTCACTTTCATGGTTTGGTTTAGTTTGGTTTTTAAATCCGGCGGCTTCCTTTTTCACTTCACCCACGGCGGGTAGCCGGCGTTCTTTTGACAATTACTTTCTATGAGAGCCCCCGGAGTTTCCTGCTCCGGGGAAATGGACGGTTGGCAGAATGGAGTGGCAATACTGGTTAGGATGGCGTGCGGATCTGACTATAAAGAGAAACCGGTATCATGGAGGTTCGACCCCTCTACCGTCCACAACCTCACGCAGATAGATTACATGCAACGAGTTCTTTAAATGATTGCCCCATTAAGGGAGAAGGCTGCATGACGATGCAGCCACACAGCGGGAAGGAGAAATGGTAACTCGCGGGTTTCATAAGCCCGAGATGCCTGGTTCGATTCCAGGTCCCGCTTCGACCAAAGTTCATTGATATGTTTATTTATCCACTTGTAGCAGATGTGCCAGAGGTGGCAGTTCTAATAGGGGTTATAATGTTGTTTAACCGGGTCCCTTTACTTATTCGCTCGATGCCTTTGGTAAAGGTTAGGGGGAATGACCCAAAAGGGATGACGACAGAGGAGATTGCCATTAAGAAGGAAGGGGCCGGCGTTTAACCGGCAACCCGCCTTCGCACATCGAAAGAATTAGCCGGTGAAATTCCGGCAAATGGGGATGTGGCGGAATATGTAACAGTATTAAGGAGAAGTAGGTATCGAAGCGCCTTGTTACAGGCGTGAGCTTCGCAGGTTCGAGCCCTGCCATCCCCGCAGGTTTGAAAGGAGGGGGGAAGCATGAGCCCGGGAGGGAGAGCACTTCCCCTACCTTTTAACACAATACCTACCCAATATGAAAAAACTACTTATTTTTCTGATCTTCTTCCTGGCGTCAGGAATATGTTCTCAGGCTGATGCCGGACCATTCTTCAGGAAGACAAAACACAAGCCGGTGTACCGCCAGAGCCGCCAGGCTATTCGCCGGGCTGCAAACGACAAACCTTTTTATACCAGACTGAATGGGAAGGTTGTGCGCAATACCCGGGCGGTTGAAATGCAAAAACGCCGGTGCCAGTCGAGCAAAAAATTAACCAGGGAACTTAACCGAAAATAAATACACTATGGAAACTACTGAGAAAACATTAAAAAAGCTCCTTACAGACCTGGAACACTTTCAGCAAAAAGCTGTGGCATTGCAGGATGCGCTTAATGGGCATAAACAAGCTATCTATGAGACAAAAGAAATACTTAAGAAGGCTATTATGGATGCCACTATGCAGGGGAGACTTATTCTTAGAGAAGGTAATTTCCCATATATCATATCTGGATATGTATTAATGATTGACTTTGACCCGGAAGAATTAGGAATTATTAATGTAGAGGTCATTGATGTTCAGGTTATTTCTGTTTCACTTTTTAACCAAATACAGCTATGAGTTACATACTTGGATCAATCGTTGTGCTGATGGCGGCTTATATAGCCAGCATACAGGGGAAAATCAAACACTACAAAACCAGGATTAAAATTCTGAATAGCCGGATTGGGAAGTCGCTTCTGGAGAACCTATGGGCCCATGATGCCAATGAAAAAATGTCAGAGGAGGTTCAGGGGGTAACAGAAGAAAGAAAATTTTATAAAGACCTGTTAGATGAGCTTATTGAAAAATTAGAAGCAGTTCCATTATCGGATGAGCAATTAAAGCGCTGGGGTCAACTGGTGAGTGATTGTAAAAAACCATTTGAAAGAAAGAAGGTGCCGATCAATGTCGGGGGGAAATTTACCAGGTCGGTTATAATCGCGGTCGATGATATTGTCAATGTTGTGAATGCGATTAAGAACCATGATAATACCACGGCGCAATGATTATGAGTGTTGATGATTTGCGGAGCTCGCTTGCGCTTGTGGATCCGAAGGATGATGAAGACCGGCACCGGTATATATAAAATCTCACCGAAGAACTGGATGACGAGTACCGTAACAGATTCCGCTCTACCATTATCAAAATGCTCGACGTCAAAATTCGCCAACTCAAAAAACTCAAATTCTGATGGACAAGCCAAGGCAAATTAAATTCCGCGGGCTGTCAATGGCCGGCGATGGATGGGTTTACGGGTTTTACCGGTATGTGGCTTTCGGATCGTATGAAAATGCCAAAATCTATAACACGGAAACCCGTGTTGAAACAGATGTCATTCCTGAAACAGTTGGTCAATGGACCGGGCTTCTTGATAAGAACGGTGCTGAAATCTATGAAGGCGATATCCTGAAAATTGA
>JAGWTX010000534.1 GCA_028875955.1 Bacteroidota bacterium
TCCCGCAGAAGCGAGACTTTGTATATGGATGGGTTAGTAAGTACAGGGAAATAAATTTCCCTACACAATATTAAAAAGACTTTTAACTAATGCAAAAAAAACTTTCAACAATTTTATTAACATTTTGGGGGTAGATGTGGATTGCCCCGGGTGGTTAGGGTCCGGGAAATGGCTGTCTGTTTTACTTTTTTAAAATGCTTTTTTTATATTTTCAAAAAACGTTTCCGCTGAAACATTGATGAATACAAGCTTTCAGCGAATCAAAAAATACAAGATCTAAAAAAAATTTCGTTTTTCGGCTACAAAAAAATGTAAAAAAAATGCGGCAAAAGGGCTGGAAAAAGGAGAAAAATAATTCTGCTGGAAAGAGTAATATTACCTTTACTTTTTCAAAAAAACCGCCTTATGAAGTTTCCAGCACCCGTTTCTGCACAATGGATCGCCAATCTGATCCAGGCCGAATTGTCCGGCAACCCGTCTGCAGAAGTTACCGGCATCAATGAAATACACAAAGTTGAAACGGGTGATCTTGTTTTTGTGGATCATCCCAAGTACTATGAAACCTGTTTAAACAGTCTGGCAGATTTTATTATCATCAACACAAAAGATGTTACGATACCTTCCGGAAAAACCCTGCTCGTTGTTTCCGAACCCTTTGAAGCCTACTTGAAAATCGTTCAGCATTTTCGTCCTTTTACGGCTGCTGCAGCTTCCATCAGTGATGATGTACAAATCGGTGAAGGCACAGTCATCATGCCCCATGTTTTTATCGGGAAAGAAGTTCGCATCGGAAAAAACTGTGTGATACATCCCAACGTTTCCTTACTCGATTATACACAGATCGGAGACGATGTGGTGATTCAATCGGGTACCATTATCGGTTCGGATGCTTTTTATTACAACACCAAAAAGAACCGTGAAGTCTGGTATAAAAGAATGCAGAGCTGTGGCCAGGTGGTGATCGAAGACCAGGTTGAAATCGGTGCGGGTTGTACCATTGACAGAGGTGTTACGGCGGAAACCAGGATCGGTAAAGGAACCAAGATGGATAACCAGGTGCACATCGGTCATGATACCAGGGTCGGAAAAAACTGTCTGTTTGCCGCGCAGGTGGGAATTGCCGGCGGAACGATCATTGAAGACGGGGTGACCCTTTGGGGACAGGTGGGTGTGAGTAAAACTTTGACCATCGGGGCCAATGCAGTGGTGCTGGCACAAAGCGGGGTTCCTTCTTCGCTGGCGGGTGGTAAAACCTATTTCGGGTATCCCGCAGAAGATGCATCCCTGAAAAGAAGGGAACTGGTCTGGATCAAACGGATCCCGGAACTATGGAAAAAAGTCATGGAGTAGTTCCTGTTATAGCGGATACTTTTTTAACAGCTCACCACAAATTCTTTTGATGGAATCTTCGATGTTTTGGTATTGAAAACCGGGAAGCAAACGCTTACTTTTTGCATTATCAAACAACACTTTTGCGGCTGCGGTTTTTGCCGTTTCTTTTGTCAGCATCGGATCCTTGCCCGTAAATAAACTTTTCAGCGCTTCCATCCGCCAGACGATCCCCGCCAGCAAGGGAGTCACTTTTTTATGGGGTGGTTTTTTCCCAAAGGATAAAGCCATCTGTGTAAACACATCCCGATAGGATCTGTTTTCTGCGCAGAGAATACATCTTTCGGCTGTCACATCGCTCTCCATCAATCGGATCATGGCAGCAACCACATCCTGCACATCTACAAAGCCACCGGTTCCTTCGGTATACCAGGGAAATTCATCGTAAGCCGATTTAAACAATTCAGAAGATCCTTTTTCCCAATCACCTGCTCCGAGTATGATAACCGGGTTCACGATCACGGCATTGAGTCCTTCCCCGATCCCTCTCCACACTTCCATTTCAGCATAATATTTGGTCTTGCCATATTCGCTGTTACTGGTTTCCTCAGACCAGTTCATGGTTTCATCAATGGGTTTGTCTTCCCGGATCCTGCCCAATGCCGCCACGGAACTCACAAACAGTAATTTACCGATGCCGGCGTTCAGACAGGCATTGACCACATTGGCCGTGCCTTCAATATTTGTTTTTTGTAACAGGGATTTTTTTGCGGGAGAAAAGGAAACGATCGCAGCGCAGTGGTACACCGAAGTGATGGCTTCCATCGCTTCTTCCAGTGCCACCACATCCAGGATATCCCCCTGAACCCATTCCACTTGGTCGGCTCCTTCAAAAACAGGTATGGCTGACCGGTACAAAGCCCTGACTTTTTCGCCTTTCTGCAATAAGGCGCTTACCAGATGAGAACCCACCAATCCACTTGCGCCGGTTACCAGAGTCATAATGCTGTTTTAACGAAGATACGAGGATTGAGGTTTGGAGTTTGGGGTTTGGGGTTTGGGGTTTGGGGTTTGGGGTTTGGGGTTTGGGGT
>JAGWTX010000015.1 GCA_028875955.1 Bacteroidota bacterium
ATAGCCAATGCACCGAGATATAAAATAGAGGTAAGGTTAACCACCACATATAATAACAACCAGAATACCGCCATGATCATGGCCACTGTACTGTTATACCGCTGGTTAAGGAACTGCGGCATGGTATAGATCTTGTTCTTAAGATAAACCGGGATAAAGAAGATCGCCACAATCATGAGCGTGGCCGCGGCCATCCATTCGTAAGTGGAAATGGCCAGGCCCATTTTAAAACCGTTACCACTCATTCCGATCATTTGCTCCGCAGAAATATTGGATGCGATCAATGATGCTCCGATGGCCCACCAGGTGAGGGAACCTTCGGCCAGAAAATAATCATGCGAAGCGGTAGTGCTTGCCTTTTTCTTGCGACGGTACACCCAATAACCATAACTGGCTACAATGATAAAATAAACCAGGAATACAATGTAATCTGCGGTCTGCAATGATTTCATAAGGGCAATTGTTTATGGGATTTGAAAGTTTTAAAAGGTTTTGGGTGTGTAGTGAGTAAAAAATAGTGACTACTGACTACTGACTACTCACTATTCACTATTTATAATACATCTCATTCCACCTGAGTTCGTTTTTAAACTGGTGAATCCGGGTTTCTTTATCTATCAGCACCAATTCGATATTGGCCATCTCTGCAAAATCTGTGAGGTGCTCGCTGCTGAGGTTCTGGCTATAGCAGGTATGGTGTGCCCCGCCGGCGAGTATCCAGGCGGCACAGCCGGTATGCATATTGGGGTATGGTTTCCATAAAACCCTTGCTACCGGAAGTTTAGGCATACTCTGCATGGCAGCTACTGCAATCACTTCGTTAACCAGTAAGCGGAAACGGTTACCCATATCCACCACAGAAGCATTGAGGGCGGGGCCTGGAGCAGAATTGAATACCAGGCGAACCGGATCTGCTTTACCGCCAATACCCAATGGATGTATTTCGCAACTGGGTTTGCCTTCTGCAATACTTTCACAGATCTCAAGCATATGGCTTCCCAATACCAAACGGTTATCGGGGTTGAAATGATAAGTGTAGTCTTCCATGAAACTGTTACCACCTTTCATACCACTACCCATCACTTTCATGGCCCGTACAAGTGCGGCTGTTTTCCAATCGCCTTCCCCGGCAAAGCCGTAACCTTTTGCCATTAACCTTTGCGCGGCAATACCGGGTAATTGCACCATGCCGTGCAGGTCTTCGAAAGTATCGGTAAAGCCTTTGAAATTACCGGCTTCCAAAAATGTCTGCAACCCGATCTCTATTCTTGCCGCTTCGCGAAGCGATTGATGTTGTGCGCCTCCTTTCAGCAATGCGCTCATTAATACATAAGCATATTCATATTCCTCTATCAGCAGGTCGATCTGTGAATCGGTTACTTCGTTGATCACTTTTACAAGATCGCCGATACCATACGTATTCACACTGTAACCGAATTTTATTTCGGCTTCCACTTTATCGCCTTCGGTTACCGCTACATTACGCATGTTATCTCCAAACCTGGCAAATTTTGCGTTCTGCCAATCGTTCCACCCGGCCGCGGCTCTTGCCCAGATATTGATTTTTTCAATTGACTCACTATCCTGCCAATGGCCCACTACCACTTTCCTGTTCAGCCGCATACGGCTGGCGATGAAACCAAATTCGCGGTCGCCATGGGCAGACTGGTTCAGGTTCATGAAATCCATATCAATGGTAGCCCAGGGAATGTCGCGGTTAAACTGCGTATGGAAATGAAGCAGGGGTTTTTGCAGGATCTTGAGACCGCCAATCCACATTTTGGCCGGTGAAAAGGTATGCATCCAGGCAATGATACCAATGCAATTCGGATTGGCATTGGCCTCCATGCAAACCGCATAAATTTCATCTGCCGATTTAACCGTGGGTTTATATATCACTTTAACCGGTATATGTGAGGACTGATCCAGGGATGCTGCAATGGTTTGTGAATGACTGGCAACCTGTTGTAAAGTCTCATCACCATATAAATGCTGACTTCCTGTTACAAACCACAATTCTTTTTGTGAAATATCTATCATAATGCAGTTTTGAATTTTATTTATGTAAGCTTGTACTATTTTTCACCGTGGCCGGAAACCAAACTGTCATTTCACCCTTACCCCGGTTGGCCCAACTATAATAGGGTATGGCGGTTAAGGTTCGGGTAACCGTTGCTGTTTTGTCCGGATGCTGAATGACCACGGCAGGAACTGTTGCCTTTAAAACAGTAACCCCGTTCAACAAACCGGGTTGAAATGTACTGATAAACTTTGTATCTGCGGGAACAATCAGGTTAGAAGCTTTCCCCTCGTTATCCTTCCATTCGGCACAATACATGATGGGACCTCTTTGTATTGCCAGTTTACCGATGTCTTCGGTCAGTTTTTCATTGGCTGCCACTTTACGAACAGGCATGGGCAAAACCAATTCAACCCTGTCGTTTTTCTGCCAGGTTTTACGGATAACCGCATAGCCCTGTTCCATCCTGTATGAAACAGGTTTGCCGTTCACTTTGATAATGATGTTTGATTTTTTTGCACTGATAAAATGATACAGATCCGATGGCATTGCCTCGTCCTGCGCCCATCCGGGAATCCGTATCCGCATAGCGAATGAAACCTCCTTTTGGGGTTGTATGATAAAAAGCAGGTTCCCTTTCCAGGGATATTCATTTTTCTGTTCGATCTCTACCGGGGTTTGTAAAACGGAAAACCTTCCTTTCCCGTTTATAAAAAGATTCACATAGAGATTATCCTGTTTCTCCGCATATACATAGCCCGGTATTGAGGGAATCAGCCTAACCAGGTTGGTTGGGCAACAGGAACATTCAAACCAACCGGAACGGGTAAACTCGATATCGGGGTGTTTAAAGGAATCGGTGATCTGCATCGCATTCGTATAGAAAAAGGATTTCCCATCGAGACCGATTCCTGAGATCAGACCATTGTATAAAATCTTCTCCAGCACATCCATGTACCTGGCGTCGCCATGCAATAAAAACATCCGGTAATTAAAATACACATTGGCGATGGAAGCACAGGTTTCATTATAGGCAGTCGCATTGGGCAGTTCATAATCCATTCCATAACGTTCCCCATTACCAATGGCACCTACACTTCCCTGCACATACATTTTCCTGGAAACCATGTTGGTCCAGATTCTGTCCACTGCCTGTTTCAGACTATCATCACCGGTCAATGCAGCAACATCGGCCATGGCTGAATAGAGATATCCTGCACGCACTGCATGACCTTCTGCTTCATCCTGGTCAACAACCGGGATATTGTCCTGCCAATAAGCGCCGTTTTTAAATGGATCCCTGCTGTTGGGATCATAGCCAGTGTAATGCCCCCTTGCTTCCAGGAAAAATTTGGCGGTGCTGAGGTATTTTTTTTCTCCGGTTACCCGGAAAAGTTTTACCAGTCCCATTTCCACGATCTCGTGACCGGGTGCCACTGATTTTTTTCCGGGACCAAAAACAGAACAAACCAGATCGGCATTTTTCAATGCAATCGTCAGCAGTGATTTTTTCCGGGTTGCCATATAATGGGCAACGGCCGCTTCATATAAATGTCCCGCATTGTACAATTCATGACTCAACTCCCTTTCTTTTACCCATCTTTCCTTACCCACCCAGGAGCCTACTGAATCTGGGTTGATCGTACGTGCTGTATAGAGATAGCCATCCGGCTCCTGTGCATTGCCGATGATCACAATCAATGAATCGAGATACGCTTCCAGTTTGGGATCGGGATATAAAGCGAGAGAATAAGACGCACCTTCAATGGTCTTGTAAATATCCGTGTCATCAAAAGGGAAACGGGTACAGAATTTACCGGCATGTTTGGCCGCCATTACAAAATTTTTCACCCTGCCGGTGCTTTCACATCTTTCAAAAGAAGCCGGAATCGTAACCTTGCGGTTGATCAGAATCCTGGGCAACCAGAAATGATCGGTTAAGGATACCTGGGTAAAAGGAATTGCCTGGATTGGATAATCGGTTTGCTGGGCAAACAGGTATTGAAAAGAAAATAACAGGACAGCAAGCAGGGCTTTACCTGCCGGGTATTTTTTTCCTTCCCTATGATGAACTGCCACAAACATTATTTTACGGAAAATTTATATTGTGTTATCTGGTGATAGGTTTCACCCGGGTGTAAGATGGTATTGGGAAAACCCGGTTGATTGGGGCCGTCGGGGAAATGTTGTGTTTCCATACAGAAAGCCGCATGCTGCACATAGACCTGGCCGTTTTTACCATGCAAAGTGCTGTCCAGGAAATTTCCCGTATAAAATTGCAGACCGGGCTGTGTGGTAAACACTTCCATGAATCTTCCGGATGCAGGATCATAGGCAGTGGCTGCTTTTTCCAGGTCGGCACCTGTCTTGTTCAGCACCCAGTTATGGTCATATCCACCTTTTACGGATGCAATCTCTTTTCCGATGGGTTTTGCCATCCTGAAATCCATGGGTGTTCCGCTTACCGCAGGCAGCTGCCCGGTAGGGATCAATAAACTATCCACGGCAGTATATTTATCGGCGTTGATCATTACTTCCTGATTCAGTATCGTAGGTTCTTTGCCAGCAGATAAATTGTAATACGCATGATTGGTCAGGTTTACCGGCGTTGGTTTATCGGTAGTTGCTTTGTAATCTATCTGCAAAGTGTTATCGGCTGTAAGTGTATAGGTCACTGCAACTGACAGGTTTCCAGGAAAACCCTGATCCCCGTCGGCACTGGTATATTCCAGCAGCAAACTACTGTCACCCGCTGGTTTGCTGGCTTTCCATACAACCTTATCCAAACCGCGCAATCCGCCATGCAAAGTATTCCCATGATCGTTCACAGAAAGTTGATATGCCTGGTTATTCAGGACAAACTTCCCTTTGGCAATCCGGTTTCCATACCTGCCTACCAATGAACCGAAATAAGGGTTCTTCGGTTGCAGGTAACCAGATAAGGAATCAAAACCCAAAACCACATCACCCATTTTTTTGTTTCGGTCAGGTGTCAGTATTCTCGTGATCGTTCCTCCATAATTGAGAATACTTACTTCCATTCCATTGGGGTTACGGATGGTAAACTCAGTAACCGGAATCGCGTCAAAATTCCCGAAAGGCTTTTCCGTGATCTTGTATTTCATAGCAGCATTGTCTGATTGATTGTTACAGGCAGTCAGGAACAGGATTCCTCCTGCAAAAAAAAGATGGATGATTTTTCTCATATGGCAATTGATTAATCGGTTTAGGTTCAGGATGACTGGCCGTAATAACTATCCGGTCCGTGTTTTCTTTCAAAATGTTTTTTTATCAGCGCATCTTTGAGACGCGCGGACTTTGGCTCGATCTGTTCAGTCAGATAAGCCATGTGTGCGATGTTTTCCAGCACGGCACTGTTATATACCGCTTTCTCGGGTGTTTTTCCCCAGGTAAAGGGAGCATGATTCCCCACCAACATCATTTCCACGTCTTCATGACTCAATCCTTTCTCCTTCATACAATTGATGATCTGAATACCGGTTTCGTATTCATAGTTCCCGCTGATCATCGTATCATTCATGGGTGGGGCGCAGGGTATATCAACCGTTGTATGATCGGCATGTGTTGTACCATAAATGGGGATATCACGCTGGGTTTGCGCCCAGGCTGTGGCATACAGGGAATGTGTATGGACAATGCTGCCGATGGATGTCCAGTGTTTGTACAAAACCGCATGTGTAAGGGTATCAGAAGAAGGACGAAGGTCCCCATCCACCGTGTTGCCATCCAGGTCTACGATAACCATTTTCTCGATCGTAAGCTCATCATAAGGCACCCCGCTTGGCTTGATGGCAAATACACCCAGCGCCCTGTCTATCACACTTACATTACCGAATGTGAATAAAACCAGGTTTAATTTGGGTAACTGCAGGTTGGCTTTCCATGCGGATGTACGAATGGCTTGATATTTCATATTTACAGACTAGTCGTATTAAAGTTAGTAGCAAACAGTTTTACTTGGCAGAATAACTGATTAAAATAGCCTTATCCTGCGGTTTCTTCAGCAACAAAAGCACCCAGTTGCTGGTATTTCCGGTAACGTATGGCATAGATTTCCTTTTTCTCGCTGTTGGGAAAATAGGTTGCGTCAAAACCCTGGCCCATGGCATTCATGGCATTTTCAACCTTATCATATATTCCCGCAGCAGTAGCAGCAAACATGGCCGCACCCAGGGCGCAGGTCTGTTCGCTTTTATGGATCCGGATGGGCATATCCATCACATCCGCCATCATCTGCATGATGAAGGGTGATTTTTTTGCAACCCCACCTAATCCAATCAAACCTTTAACAGGGATCCCTTCCTCCCTAAACCGATCTACAATTTTTTTCGCCCCGAAACAGGTGGCTTCCACCAGTGCCTTGAAAACCCTGGGCGCATTACTGCCCAGATCCAGTCCCATAAAAGCAGCTGTCAGTAATTGATTGGCATCTGGGGTTCTTCTTCCATTGAGCCAGTCCACAGCGAGTTCGTCTTCTGCGAGTAACGGCAATTCAGCCGCCTGTATGCTGAGCCCGGTGATGATCTGATCCTTTATTTCTTTGCTTAGCAGTGCAGCCGTTTCGGCATTCAGCAAAGGGGATGTATGCAAAAGGTTCTCTAAGGGCCAGGCAACCAGGTTTCTGAACCAGGCATAGGCATCGCCAAAAGCGGACTGTCCGGCTTCCATACCCATCATACCGGGTATGATGGAGCCTGGTACCTGACCACAAATGCCTTTGACAAGAATCCCTTTGACTTCATCGATGGGCGCTACCAGCATATCACAGGTAGAAGTGCCCATTACCTTACTCAGGTGATAGGGTTCGATCTGGCCACCAACCGCACCCATATGACAATCAAATGCCCCCACACCAACCACGACTTCTTCAGACAAACCCAGACGATCAGCCCAGTCTGCAGATAGTTGACCAGCTGCGTCAGCTGATGTATACGTTTTGGAAAATAGCCGATCTGTAAATCCTTTCAGCAGCAGATCCCAGGAACTAAAAAAATCATCCGGCGGTAGTCCGCCAAATTCCTCCGCCCACAGACTTTTGTGACCCGCACTGCATACGCCCCTTTTCAATTGCAAAATGTCTTTGCCACCGGTTAACAGAAAGGGAATCCAGTCGCAATGTTCCACCCAGGAATAACAGGCATTATAAACTGCAGGGTCTTCCCTGAGCACATGTAATAATTTTGCCCAGAACCATTCAGAAGAATAGATCCCTCCTACAAACTGGAGATAATTTATCGGATAGGTTGCTGCATGCCGGTTGAGTTCTGCTGCTTCTGTTACAGCAGTATGGTCTTTCCAAAGCACAAACATGGCATTGGGATTTTCCCCAAAACCGGGTAGCAATGCCAGAGGTGTCCCCGATCTGTCAACTGCAATGGGTGTGGAACCCGTTGTGTCTACAGAAATCCCTTTCACTTTTTTTGCGATTTCCTTACCCGCTTTTCCGATACATTCCCGGATGGTATATTCCAATCCTTCGATATAATCCAGCGGATGCTGACGGAACTGATTGACAGACGCATCACAAAACAAACCTTGTTTCCATCGGGGATAGGCAAAAACAGAACTGGAAACTTCTTCCCCATTACCGGCATTCACCAATAGGGAGCGGACCGAATCCGTTCCGAAATCTACCCCTATCACATAATTTTCATCTTGCATATCCAGGCTTCTTACAGAATATTATTTAATTGTGGATCCAGATAGTCCTTTACAAAAAACAACACATTGTTACAATGTGAAAATTCATCCGGGGTATGCAGGGTTGTCAGCACAACAGATTGCATGCCGGCCCTTTCTGCAGCCTGTACGCCTTTTGGAGAATCCTCGAAAACAATACAATCGGCATTCGCCACACCCAATTGTGCTGCACAGGAGAGATAGGTTTCCGGGTCTGGTTTACTCAGCCTGACATCTTCAGCCGCTACGATAACGGGAAAATAATGCCGGATGGATAAACCATCCAGTACAAAATCAATATTGAACCGGATGGCCGCGGATCCAATGGCCATGGCTATCTTTTTTTCCGCTGCCGCGGACAGAAATGCATCCAATCCGGGCAATAGCGCCAGTGAGGGTCTGAATGTCTCCTGATAGGCTGTTTCTTTGGCGTAACTCATCTTTGTTTTTTCCGCCGCACTAAACCTTCCGGGAAAAGTCCGCTCCAGCAGTTCATCGTTCTTACCATAGCATTCAGCTTTGGTTTGTTCCATACTGATCTTTGCCCCCAGACCGTTCAGGATATCATACCAGGCCCGGATGTGAAAATCCATATCATCGATCATTGTTCCATTCAGGTCGAATAAAAATGCCTTTTGTTTCGTCATACAAATCCTTTCACTATTTCTTGGAAGCCATTAAATAAACCGGTTGATCAGATTTTCCAGGTATTCCTGTTTTCCGCTATTGGTTGCCGGTTCCCCATTGGCAGCGGCAAAATCACGCAGGGCTTCCAGGGATATTTTTCCTTCTTCAAAATCTTTACCCATTCCACTGTCAAAGGATGCGTACCTGTCTTTCCTGATTTTTTGGTAATCGGATTTTTGCAATACCGCATCCGCAACGAGTAAGGCCCGGGCAAACACATCCATACCTCCGATATGAGCATGAAAAAGATCTGCCGGATCGGTAGAATTCCTTCTGCGCTTTGCATCGAAATTGATTCCCCCGCCGGCAAAACCGCCAGCTTCCAGGATCACCAGCATGGTTTCAGCCAGTTCGTTGATATTATTGGGGAACTGGTCCGTATCCCATCCATTCTGGTAATCACCGCGGTTTGCATCCATACTACCCAGCATACCCGCATCAGCCGCCACCTGCAACTCATGTTGAAAAGTATGACCGGCCAGTGTTGCGTGATTCACTTCAATATTCAGCTTGAAATCATTCAGCAGGTCATACTGGCGTAAAAATCCGATTACGGTTTCACTGTCATAATCATATTGGTGTTTGCTGGGTTCACAGGGTTTGGGTTCGATAAAAAAGGTTCCTGTAAAGCCATTTTTCCTCGCATAATCCTTAGCGGTATGTAAGAAACGGGCCAGGTGTTCTTTTTCCCTTTGCATATTGGTATTCAACAGACTCATATATCCTTCGCGGCCACCCCAGAATACATAATTCTCACCACCCAGTGCAATGGTTGCATCCAATGCAGCTTTTACCTGAGCTCCTGCATGCGCCAGTACATGAAAATCAGGATTGGTGGCCGCACCGTTCATGTATCGCCGGTTACTGAATAAATTAGCCGTACCCCACAATAATTTGACGCCACTGTCAGCCTGCTTCTGCTTGGCATACGCTACCAATGCCTGCAGCCTTCTTTCATTTTCGCTGACATCATTGGTATAGTCCACCACATCAACATCATGAAAACAATAATAGCCCAGGTTCATTTTGGTGATGAATTCAAATGCGGCATCCATTTTATCTTTGGCGCGTGCTATGGCATCTGTCTTTTCATTCCAGGGATAGATATGCGTGGGTTCACCAAATGGGTCAGCGCCATTTCCCACAAAGGAATGCCAGTAGGCACAGGCAAACCGTAACCAGTCTTTCATCGTTTTGCCGGCTACTATCCTGCTTTCGTCATACCACCGGAAAGCCAGTGGGTTATCACTTGCCAGACCCTCAAATTGTATCTGGCCGATTCCTGAAAAAAACGCTTTGTCACCTGTTACAACTTTCATTTACGTATGTTTTAATTGTTTTTGATCAGTTATGTTTCATTTTTTCTTCCAGTAATTCTTTCCATTGTGCATACAGCTCATCATATAAGGCTTCTTTCTCCGGTTCGATGGAAGCCAGCTTTTCCATATGCTGAAAAGCCTCCTTTTCGTTTTTATAGATTCCCGCACCCAAACCGGCACCAATGGCCGCGCCTACGCTTCCATCACAGGCATACAATTCAACGGGTGCTTTTGTGGCATTGACGAAAGAAGACGCGAATACATCACTTAAAAACAGGTTGGCCTTACCTGCCCGTATCACGGTTGGCACTAACCCGTTTTCACGCATGATATCAAGTCCGTATCTAAAGGAAAATGCGATTCCCTCCTGTCCTGCCCGGTATATATGAGCCGTCGTATGTTTGTTCAGATCTATATTCAGCATATGTGCCTGGATGGTTGCGTTCACCAGCATTCTCTCAGCTCCATTGCCAAAAGGTAACACAAACAAACCATCACTGCCTGGTGCGATCTTTCTTGCAGCATCGTTCATCTGTGTATAACCAAGATGCCCGCCCGTCACTTTCCGCAGCCAGTTGTTGAGAATGCCTGTCCCGTTGATACACAACAATATTCCCAGCCTTATCTTTTCGGCTGAATGATTAACGTGTGCGAAGCTGTTAACCCTGGATAATTTATCATATCCCAATTGGTCACTAACGCTATAGATCACACCTGAAGTACCCGCGGTTGCTGCAATTTCACCAGGTTGCAATACGTTTAACGATAATGCATTGTTCAACTGATCTCCCGCTTTGTACGAAACGGGAATTCCGTTTTTCAAAGAAAGTGAAGCCGCAACATCGGGTTTTAAAAAGCCATGCGGTTCAAATACATTTTTTATGACAGGCATGAGGTTTTTATCAAAACCATAATAGCCAAATACATCGTCCGATAAAGCCTGCTTTTTGAAATCCCAGAAAATCCCTTCAGACAAAGCCGAAACGGTGGTACTGGTTGAACCACTCAATTTCATGGCAATAAAATCCCCTGGCAATAATACTTCGTGAATTCTCGCATAGATACCGGGTTCATTCCTCTTAACCCATGCGAGTTTGGAAGCTGTGAAATTTCCTGGTGAATTTAACAAATGCGACAGACATTTTTCTTCCCCGATATGTAAGAAAGCCTCGTTACCTATTGCTACGGCCCGGCTGTCGCACCAGATAATACTGTCCCTTAGAACTTGCTGTTCCTTATCTATTAACACCAGCCCATGCATCTGGTAACCGATACCAATTGCACCAATATCCCTGGGATTATATTTTTTTGTTGCATTCGCTTTCAGTATGGCAGCCTGTACATGGAGCCACCACATTTCAGGGGATTGTTCTGCCCAACCGGGTTGTAATGAGGTAATCGCTGTTTCAATTTCCGGGTATTGTACCGAAACAATTGCCTGCTGTGTATCCGCATTTACAACGGATACTTTAATCGAAGAAGTTCCTACATCTATACCTAATAATAACATATTGTATTTTTTCGCATACAGTAATTGGCAATTACCGAACAATTACTGGTTTTTCAACAATCCTACCAAAAAATATTACCCATTTGGAAAGAATGACAAAACCACCAGGGAATATTCCCCGGTGGGAAACTGCCAATGATTACTCATTGTTTTTATTTGAATATGTTTTGTCCTTATCGTTTGCGTCCGGATTACTAAAAACCATGATTCTTCAACAACCGGTATTCTACCCGTTTATACTTTGAAAATTAATTTTTTTGTGTGATTCTTTACCTGTCATTTACTATTTCGTTTTCGTTACATTTTGTAACCGCTTTTTCTTTCATCCACCCGGATAGATGCCGGCCGGTTGGTTACGGGAGCGGGACTTCCCGGACATTGCCGGTCACAGGACAAAACAGGGTAAGCGCAAAAAAACAATCAGGTTAAGATATAACGGGCAGGATAAGAATATCCCTGCCCGTTTGACTATCTGTTTATCCATAACTCCGCTTAATATCCTGGATTCTGATATGTTGTTTTTGAATCAGGTGTTCCCTCCATCCCATCAAGCTGTCCTTGCGGAATGGGTCGTAGATAGAGGTAAGCCTGGATATTACGTGTCACCGTCTGAGGCGTGTGGTTACCATAACTGGCCCCACAGATGCTATAGGTAGAAGCCAGTTCTGCCCATTTTTGCGTACGGGCGAGATCAAACCAACGCATCCCTTCTCCATAGTATTCACGAGAACGTTCCGCAAGAATATAATTGACGTCAATGATAGCGGGGGTGGCGGCCATCATTGCAGCACTATTGTCCTGCAATTTTGTAACATTGTTGTTGTTGTCAAAACGCCATTTACCGGCCCTTGCACGGATAACATTGATCAGGTCCCTGGCAGTTTTACCGGCGGTGGTGGTTGCCCCTTTTACAGCAGCTTCCGCAGCGATAAAATATAATTCAGAGAAATAAGCAATGTTATAGGGACGTGTACTTGCTGC
>JAGWTX010000535.1 GCA_028875955.1 Bacteroidota bacterium
CTGCACCGGTTATTGAATTGACCAACAAAAACGGTGAAATGCTGGCCATCGGATATGATGCGGCGAAAAAAATATTTTATATCGACAGAACCCATATGAAGAACCAGGGATTCTCCAAAGACTTTCCCGGTTATCATACCGCACCCAGGCAATCGGGTGATAGTCTCGTAACCCTGCACCTGTTTATCGACCAATCCTCCGTTGAAGTTTTTGCAGACAAGGGTTCGGTTGTCATGACTGATCTTTTTTACCCGGAAGAATTGTTTACCGAATATTCTATCAAAACCGCCCCTCATTCAGCCATTCCCGTCAAAGCGGTTCAATATGCTTTGCGATCCATCTGGCCATAAAAGAAACGGTTTGCTGTCTTTGTAATAGTTTTGAAGATACCCGAAACTGAAACCCAACCGTCTCTTTGCATGAAACAAAGACAGTTACTTCACAAATTGCATTCCATCAGCGGTTTGATGGCAGGTTTGTTTATTTTTTGTATGTCAGTTTCTGGCGCGCTCTTAGTGTTCCATGATGAATGGGATCTTGCGAAACAGCCTGAAGTACAGATCCAGCCGGGGAAACCTTTTTTGTCGATAGACAGTTGCTATCAGCTAATACGCAAAGCCTATCCGCGGGCACGCATCAGTCAGTGCAATTTACCGGATGATAAACAGACTTCCTTTCGTTTTACATTATATGATTCCACCCTTTCCAAAGGCAGTCAATCCGCCCAGTTGTTTCTGCATCCGCAAAACGGTTCCATCCTTTCCCTGAGAAACCGTGACGGTAAAAACGGCAAAGACCTGATGGATGGATTGTCGGAATTTCACAGTTCCCTTTTATTGCACAAAACAGGAGAATGGTTGGTGGGTGTTTGTGCCTTGTTTTTTTTATTCAGTCTGATCACAGGCATTTTCCTATACAGGAAGCAGGTGCTTTCCGTTCTCCTTTTCAGAAAACAGGCTTTTACACAAAAGAATTTTCACCAATGGGTGGGTGTATTCGCCCTGTTGTTCAACCTGGTGATCGCCTTTACCGGTTTCTGGATGCAACGTTATGTGTTCACAAAAAATTTCTACCAGACATTCCCACCCTATCAGACAACCCAGACTGCTTCTGCAAGTCTTACTTATTCCTTATCCGGTGAATTACAAAAAATAAAGGACAGCTTTCCCGATTTCACACCGCATGTGATCTACTTCCCCTCCCGAAGCGGGGGAAATACCGCCATCTATGGAAGCCGATCCGGCAATTCCTTTATCCATAGTAAAAAACTGGCGGATGCCCTTTTTTTAGACAGCACGGGTCTGTTGAAGAGGACTGCTTTTGTAACGGATATTTCCAGACAGGACAGATTTGATATCATCAATTCCCAGATCCATTTTGGCAGGTATGGGGGCTGGTTGATACAACTGCTTTATGCATTATTGGGTCTGACCGGTTCGGTTTTAAGTATCAGCGGTTTCTGGATCTGGTGGCGAAAAAAATCTTTCCCTGATAAATGATCTCCCCTTTGAAAAAGTACATCAAATATTTGTTTTACCTTTTGGGAGTCACCCGTTTATGGGACTTGTTCGTTTTCAGGATTGCCCGGATCCGTTTTTACAAACGCAACCATTCTTATCTCAGTAAGCATCCGGGAATCTTATTACCAGATGATTATGATCTTCATGAAACCTTTCAACTGGATTATCAGAAATATTGGGAAGAAGGGGAACTGGCTGCCAGGGAAATAGGGGCAGACACGAAACAGATTTCCAAAAATGCCGGTTATGAAAACATCCTGGATTGGGGTTGCGGAACAGGAAGAATCACCCGCCATTTACAAAAGGTATTCCCCACAGCCCAAATTTTCGGGTGTGATACAAATGACCGAAGGATGGAATGGAATCAGCGTCATCCCATGGGTATTCATTTTTCAACCATTGCCCTTGTTCCACCTACGTTATATTCAACAGCATTTTTTGACCTGATCATTGGTTTCTCGGTACTCACCCATATTGACGCAGAGAGCCAGGATGCATGGATTGCTGAATTATACCGGATACTGAAACCGGGGGGCTTACTCTGGCTCACCACCCAGGGAGAAGCTTATACCCATCAATTGCTGGGATTTGAAAAAAGAAAATTACATGCCAGTGGCGTCTATACCCGTAAAGGGAAACAACCGGGTCATAGAATGATGTCTACCTATCACCATGCCAAGATCTTTCAGAAAAAATTATCCAATCATTTTGCCATCAGGCAATTTTATCCGGGCAAAACAAATCCAGCCAAAACAGGCGGTCAGGATCTTTGGTTACTCCAAAAATAACAAAGCCCGGATGGTTTGACCACCAGGCTTTGCGCATATATCAGGAAAAGCTATCCCGGTTTATTTATTTTTTTCAGCGGCAACTTTTTCCCTGTAGGCGGGATC
>JAGWTX010000536.1 GCA_028875955.1 Bacteroidota bacterium
TTTTCTTTTCGTTCGGGTAAATGGGACACTTGTTAATGTTTGACTAAAAATACAGAACTATCTGATTGCCACAGTCAACTGGAAGCTGATGTTTTTGGAATGTTGAAAACTGTAAGGGTACATTTGATTAAATTTGCCAACTATGAAAAGATTACTGACTCTTTTTTTGCTTTCCTGTTTCAGCTCAGGTTATGGTCAGTATTATTTCAACGACCTGGTGTCCATACAAATGGGGAATGAGCAATACCGGTTGCTGAGGTCCCAGCGGATCCGGCAGATTTCCGCTACCAGCTATGAAGCCGACAATACCCTTACCGATGGCTTTCAATTGGAGGAAGACATCAGCCTGGATGGCAAAAAAATCCAGTTACGCACCGCCATTGCTTCCGGGCATAGATCTGTCACAGACCGCTTTTATGAACAGGGCAGGATCAGGAGGACCCAAACCTATAGCAATGGGATCAGCAGTAAAACGGTTTATACCTATACCCCAAACGGACTGATTCAAACCATAGCTATTACGACAACTGATACCGCCATGAAAACAACGGTTTTGGAGGCGCATGAATGGAATTATGACAACAAGGGTCAGCCCGTATCGATGTGGCTGATCAAAAACAAAACGGACAGTACCCTGATCGAACTGAAAAAGGATGAGAAAGGTTTGATCATTGAAGAAAACTGGAAAAAAAACAACCGTATCAGGGAGACCTATTATTACTACTATGATGCGGCAAACCACTTGACGGATATTGTCAGGTACAATGCCCGGTTGAAAAAACTAATCCCTGATTTTCAATATGAATACGACAGCAACGGCAAAGTGACCCAGATGATACAGATCTCCATGGGAAGCGCCAGTTATTTTATCTGGAAATACCAGTATAATGAAAACGGTTTAAAATCACAGGAGTCGGGGTATGATAAGGAAAAGAAACTTGCCGGTAAAATCGTTTATACCTATCAAAAACAATAAGAAGTTTTTTGAAAGAAAACCGGCCAAACTCAGGAGATCAGTTTCTGGTTGGGGACAATCAGGGTAAATGCAGTCCCCTTGCCATAATCAGATTTGACAAAAATCTCCCCTCCGATACGGGTCAGGGCCTCTTTTACGATATAAAGCCCGATACCCAGTCCGTTTTTGAAATCCGTACTCCGGAAAAAGATCTGGAAAATTTTGTTCAGGTGTTCTTCGATGATGCCAACCCCATTATCCTCGATATGAATCGTTGCTTCTGTCAGGGTTACCTGGGCTGTTAATTTCACTTTTGGATTTGCCTCATCCTGGCGTTGGTATTTTACTGCATTTGAGATCAGGTTATTGAGGATCAGCGATAAGCGGAAACCGTCACAGGTAAATACCACCGGCTGATCCACCTGTACATCAAATACGATTTGTGGATTTTGCATGTTACAAAGCTCAATACTGTCATTGAACATCTTTTTAAAATCAATTTCCTCATTTACGTTTTCAAGACGGATGCCTTTGTAATATTCAATGGTTTTATGGATAAAGCCATCCATTTTATTCACACAGCTTTCGATCATCTGGAAATAGTCGTTGGTATCCGTACCGGGTTGCTGAAGTTTGGCCAGGTTCAGGATTCCCAGGATATTCGCTAAAGGAGAACGGAGATCATGTGAGGTGCTATACACGAAACGGTTGAGTTCATCATTTGCTTTCTGCAGCTCATCAATCTTTGATTTCAACTGCTTCCGGGTCTGGTACATTTCATAGGCGTTCTGAATCGAAGTGGTTAACTCCAGTTCATCCCATGGCTTTTTGATATAACGGAAGATCTCACCCTGGTTGATCGCATCGATGACAGAATCCAGGTCAGAGTACCCGGTTAAAAGGATCCGGACCGGATCCGGATGTGCTTTGCGGATGATGTTAAAAAACTCCACCCCTGTGGTCTTGGGCATACGCTGGTCGGCAATAATCACCTGAATGTCCTTGTCGTTAAGGATGTTCATGCCTTCTGCAACGGTTTCTGCAGTATATATCTCATAAAATCTTCTGAATCCCGCCTGAAAAGCCAATAGATTATTGGATTCATCATCTATATACAGGACACGTATTTTAGACTCCGTAAGATGTTTCATGCAAGTTAGATATTGGATTAACTTAATGCCGACTCCGGCAATACCCTAAATAAAGATATTACAAATTCTGCTCCATTCCCCTTTGTTGACAGAACTTCAATCCTGCCTCCGTGTTTTTGGATAATTTTATACACGATGGAAAGCCCCAGCCCTGTTCCCTCACCAACATCCTTGGTGGTAAAGAATGGATCAAAAATCTTTTGTTTCACCTCTTCCGTCATTCCGATACCGGTATCCTTTATCCGGATCTCGATATGATCTCCCTTATCCAGCGTCTGTATATGAATGGATTCATTCTCAGACTG
>JAGWTX010000537.1 GCA_028875955.1 Bacteroidota bacterium
CTCGCATCTATCTGCCAATAGGCGATTTTTTTACTGTCGGGACTCCATCTAAATCCATCCCGGCAGGCGAATTCTTCTTCATACGCCCAGTCAAAAGTACCATTGATCAGTTTGCGGTTACCGCCGCTGGTTAACCGGGTAGATACACCGGAAGCCAGATCATCCACATAAAGATTGTACTCACTTACATAAGCTACCTTGCTTCCATCCGGTGAAAATTTGGCAAACATGAGAGATGAAGCGGGTCTGGATTTACCTATCTGTTTCAATTGATGACTTTTCAGATCCAATACCCAATAATCACCCCGGGTGTCATAGCGCCACACCTTTTTAGAGTTGGTATAAATCAACAGTTTGGTATTATCAGCCGAAAAGAAAAAATTCCGGATGCTGAGTGGTTCAGTTTCATTTTTGGGGATCAGCATCTCCTTACTGACCAAAACAGATTTTGACTGGTCCGGTAACTGGTACAAAACAATATTCCCCGCTTCAGCCGCATAATATCCATCTCCGGCCTTGTTCCATTTAAACCCATGTGGAGGCTGGGCTTGTAATGCCAAACTGATGCATAAAAAACACATCAATATAAAACCCTGTTTACGCTGCATATACTTACATTTTTGTTTATTGAAATTACTTGAATTCACTTATCCTAATTGCTAAAAAAACCCGGAGATTTCATTCCCGGGTTTTATGATTTTCCATACAGCATCCTGGATCAGATCAATGCATCCTGCATGGAAACAGGTTTTAAAGAACTTTTCTTTTCGTTATACTTTTTGGCAGCATCAATAAAACTAACAAAAAGCGGTGCGGGGCTTTCCACAGAACTCTTTAATTCAGGGTGATATTGTACCCCGATAAAAAAGGGATGAGTGGGGATTTCCATGATTTCAACCAGACCGGTTTCCGGATTTCTCCCACTGGCTATCATGCCACTGGTCTCAAATTGGGTCAGGTATTCGTCATTAAATTCATACCGGTGCCTGTGTCTTTCAGTGATCAGTGTTTCTCCATAGATCTTATGCGCCAGACTGTCTTTTTTTATCTCGCATGGATAGGCACCCAAACGCATGGTTCCTCCCATCATACTGATCTTTTTCTGTTCCTCCATCATATTGATCACCGCATGTTTTGTAGCGGTATCCATTTCAGTGGAATGCGCATCTTTCAGTCCCAGTACATTCCGGGCATATTCGATGACTGCCATCTGCATTCCCAGACAGATCCCGAAAAAGGGAAGCCCTTTTTCCCTTGCATACTGTACCGCAACGATCTTGCCTTCAATTCCCCTGTGACCAAAACCCGGAGCCACCAGAAGTCCATCCAGTCCGTCCAGCTTTTCTGCTACATTTTCAGCGGTGATGAATTCGCTGTGGACATTGACTACCTGTACTTTCACCTCATTGATCGCACCTGCATGTACAAAGCTTTCCAGTATCGATTTATAGGCATCCTGCAGTTCAATGTATTTACCGATCAAACCTACCGTCACTTTGCTTCTGGGATATTTGAGCTTGTCCAGGAAACCCTTCCATTTATCCAGTTGCGGTTCGCCGTAATCAGGGATATTCAGTTTTTTCAAACAGATCAGATCCAGTTTTTCGCGTAACATCAGAAGGGGCACTTCATAAATTGTCGCAGCATCCATCGCTTCAATCACCGCTTCCTGTTTTACATTACAGAAAAGGGCGATTTTGCGTTTGATGTCATTGTTGAGCGGTTCTTCGGTTCTGCAAACGATAATATCGGGATGCACCCCGGTCTCACTCAGCATTTTCACGCTGTGCTGGGTAGGTTTTGTTTTTAATTCCTTGGCGGCTTTCAGATAGGGGATCAGGGTAAGGTGAACCACCATGACATCCTCTTCGGGAAGTTCCCATTGCAATTGTCTGACAGCTTCAATAAAGGGAAGACTCTCGATATCACCCACGGTACCACCGATTTCGGTCAGGATAATATCATATTTATCCCCTTCCCCCAATAACAGCATCCTTCGCTTGATCTCGTCGGTAATATGCGGTACCACCTGAACAGTTTTTCCCAGGAAATCGCCTGCACGTTCCTTATTGATAACGGTTTGATAAATACGACCGGTGGTTACATTGTTTGCCTGGGAGGTATGAATATTCAGGAACCTTTCATAGTGGCCGAGATCCAGATCGGTTTCCGCACCATCTTCGGTTACATAACACTCTCCATGCTCATAAGGATTCAAGGTACCCGGATCCACATTGATATAGGGATCGAATTTCTGGATGGTTACCCTTAACCCCCTGGCCTGAAGCAATTTTGCCAGTGAAGCGGCAATAATTCCCTTTCCTAAACTGCTGGTTACACCCCCGGTAACAAAAATAAATTTGGCCATGATATGCTTGATAATTTGATACGTTACAATTTATTTTCGAT
>JAGWTX010000538.1 GCA_028875955.1 Bacteroidota bacterium
TCGGTTAAAAGGATGTGGAATGATCAAAACCCGATGGGATAAACTGACCATAAAAAGTTGGTCAGCCAACACCGGACCCCCGGAAATAAAAAGGCCTGCAGTATCAGAACTGCAGGCCAAAAATATACAAACCGGAACCCGTTTATTTTACTTCTTCGAATTCCGCATCGGTTACGGTTTCACCACCAGCTGCCTGAGAACCTTCATTGGGTTGGGCTCCGCCATCAGCTCCGGGTTGTGCCCCGGTGCCAGCTTCCGCCTGTGCCTTATAGATTTCCTCACTGGCTGCAGTCCAGGCAGTATTCATTTCAGCCATAGCTGTATCAATACCTGCCATATCCTGGTTCTTGTGTGCCTCTTTCAGTTTGGTGAGTGCCGCTTCGATAGGTGCTTTTTTATCAGCAGAAATCTTTTCTCCGAACTCCTTGAATTGTTTTTCAGTCTGGAAGATCATACTATCCGCCGCATTCAGTTTCTCCACTTTCTCCCTGGCTTCCTTGTCGGATGCTTCGTTTGCTTTTGCTTCGGCTTTCATTTTTTCCACTTCTTCCTTGCTTAAGCCGCTTCCTGCTTCGATACGGATTTTTTGTTCCTTACCGGTGCCTTTGTCTCTTGCGCTCACGTGTAACATACCGTTCGCATCGATGTCAAAAGTCACTTCGATCTGAGGTACGCCTCTCGGAGCGGGTGGGATCCCATCCAGGTTAAACATACCCAGACTCTTGTTCTGGTTCGCCATCGGTCTTTCACCCTGTAAAACATGGATCTGAACACCCGGCTGGTTATCACTGGCTGTAGAATACACTTCAGTTTTCTTGGTAGGAATGGTTGTATTGGATGGAATCATGGTTGTCATCACACCACCCATGGTTTCAATACCCAGGCTCAATGGTGTAACATCCAGCAACAATACATCTTTTACTTCTCCGGTCAGAACAGCACCCTGAATGGCAGCACCCAAGGCAACCACTTCATCAGGATTCACACCCTTATTGGGTTTTTTGCCAAAAAATTTCTCAACGATCTCCTGAACCTTTGGAATCCGGGTAGATCCACCAACGAGAATCACTTCATCGATCTGTGAAATATTATAACCGGCATCTTTCAATGCTTCTTCACAGGGTTTCAAACAACGGTTGAACAGGTTATCGGCCAGTTTTTCAAATTTGGCACGGCTCAGTTTCAACACCAGGTGCTTGGGAACACCATCCACCGCAGTGATATAAGGCAGATTGATCTCTGTTTCAGAAGAAGAACTCAATTCTACCTTTGCTTTTTCAGCTGCTTCCTTCAAACGCTGTAATGCCATCGGGTCCTTACGCAGGTCAATCGCTTCCTGGGCTTTGAACTCATCAGCCAGCCAGTCCATGATCACTTTATCAAAATCATCACCACCCAGGTGGGTATCTCCGTTGGTTGATTTTACTTCAAACACCCCGTCTCCCAATTCAAGGATAGAGATATCGAATGTACCACCTCCCAGGTCAAACACGGCGATCTTCTGATCAGCATGTTTTTTATCTAACCCGTATGCCAAAGCGGCTGCGGTGGGTTCGTTTACAATCCGGCGAACGTTCAGGCCGGCAATTTCACCGGCTTCTTTGGTTGCCTGGCGCTGTGCATCATTAAAGTATGCCGGAACAGTGATAACGGCTTCATTTACTTCATGGCCCAGATAATCTTCGGCTGTTTTCTTCATTTTCTGAAGAATCATCGCGGAGATCTCCTGTGGGGTATACTGTCTGCCTTCGATGTCAATTCGGCAAGTATTATTGTCACCTTTTACTACTTTATAGCTCCAGTGGCTGATCTCATTTGTCACTTCATCATACCTGCGTCCCATAAAACGCTTCACTGACATGATGGTGTTTTGGGGGTTGGTGATAGCCTGACGTTTAGCAGGGTCGCCTACCTTACGTTCGCCGTTTTTTAGAAAAGCTACCACAGAAGGGGTTGTACGCCTGCCTTCATCGTTTGGTATCACAACTGGCTCATTGCCTTCCATCACGGCAACGCAACTATTGGTTGTTCCCAGATCTATTCCTATTATTTTTCCCATATAATTATGAATTTAATGTTCATTCTTGATTGTCAATCATTATGCCATGAGCCAAAACGTGAAAAATTGGCAGTAAAACCCCAAACCCAGGAGAACTCCTGTCATTGGGTATAAATACGGAAAGAAACCCGTCTTCATACCTGCCAATTTTGGGTAGGCTCACTCTTTAAAAGGGCTGATACGGGCTGTAAATTTGTGGTATAAAGGTTTAAGCATGGATGGAATGAATGCGAAGATGGCAGCAATAACACCTACCCCCTACCGAACCGTTCTCTATGAAAGCTTTTTTGATCGATGACAAAAATTAAAAACAGCTTTATGAACAGTCTATTAAATGATGTGAAAA
>JAGWTX010000539.1 GCA_028875955.1 Bacteroidota bacterium
AGCAGCCAGGCCCAGCCATAGGTTCTTTCATAGTTTCTGGAAAGCGGCCCTTCGAAATACCGGATCTCAGCGAGAATGTTTTCAGGGTTTATGTTTTTGCCAATGGCGGTTCTGATCCTTTGTGCTTCTGGCAGATCCGGAAACTGTTTTAACAGGCTTACCAACATCCAGTGTCCATGCACACTGCTGTGCCAGTCGAAACATCCGTAAAAAGCGGGGTGCTGTTGTTTGGGAGTCTGTAACTGATCGCTGTCGCTGGTGGCAGTATGGCTGGTTTTATTGGGATATTCCTGTTGTAAACATTTTAATGGCAGGGAAGCCAGATGTGAAGCACCCGCGAGGGTTAACCTGAAACGAGTGCTGTCTTGGTTAACCGTAAAATAGGCGGGGGTTTGTGCCATAACCGTTTCGATACTGAAACAAAACAGAAAGATCCAGACTTTTCGCATGGCGTATTTTTTATCAAGATAAGGAAATGAAAGCAACACTACCGTCAAGGCAATCGGGCAGGTACGGGATTGCTGAAAAAATACAAGGAACCCCCTTCCCTGTTGATCATCGAAACCTGTTTTTTATATTTTCTGATAAAATCCAGTGAAACCAGATCCGGGTTTTCACCATCTGTAAACCATGCCAGGTAAAAGGAAGGCGTTTGCAGAAACCGGTTGATTTCCTTTTTTATTTCCTTATGCGGTAGCGGAAGTGCGGGGATCCCCGTTAAAAAATAAACCGCATCGTTGGCATTGGCATACACGGGCATGGGTAATGAATCCTTGTGTTCCCTGATATAGGCGATCAGCGGGGATTTTGTCCAGGAGTCTTCCGCATATCCCGGTATACCTGCATCCCGGATACCTTCCCAGGCAGCTGCATTCTGTTGATAATACCCATACATACAAATGCCATAGAGTAGAAAAATGCCGGCAAGTCTGATCCTTTTTCGCATCCCGCTACCTTTTTGATACCAGACATATAAACGGGTTCCTATCATCAGGCACATGGGAATATAAATGGGTGAAAGCAGGCGGCTGCTCAGATCCTCAAAACGGGATATGCTGGCAATAACGAGGATAAACAAACCATACACGACAAAAAAAGCGGTAAAAACGGTTTCGTAACGGGTATAGTACTGTTGTTGTATCATGTGATACCCCAGGAGACAAAAACCACCTGTCAGTATCATGGCAAAGAACCCCGCAGCCAGGTATTCATGACCAGTGAAAAACGGGAACCAGTTACTGATAACGGCGCCTGCTTCCTGTAAATTGGACAAGAGCGGTCTGAGCGATTTTTCCCGGACACCGGTAAAGTTCCCTTCCAGCAAGGCGTTTCTCAAAAGGTTACTAAAAACCAGCGAACTGCTGCCGAGTCCGAATAAAAACAGGTGTTTGATTTTTTTTACAACGGGAATCTCACCATGGCAAAGAATCAGTAAGCAACCTGTTGCCACCAGGCTGATTCCGGCATAGCGGGTGATACATGCGAGGGCAGTTACCAAAGCAAGTAACCCCAGATTCCGGGTGGTAGGGTTTTCAAGATAATATTTCAGGTTGACCAGAAATAAAAGAATCAGGAACAGGAAAACGGTTTCTGACCAGAGCATGGTGTATACTTCGATAAGACAGGGGCTGCAGGCCAGTAACAAAAGAAATAAACTGGAAATGATGCCTGTTGTTTTATTTTGCTCCTTCCAGATCAGCTGAGTGAGTAAAAGGACGCCGACAAATAAAGCGCCATTTAACCAGTTTGCCATCGACAATAAGGAGCCGGGAAAGATCATCGAGAACAGGGCTAACCAGGACGGGTAACCGGCAGGAAAATCAACAAGGGGCATACCATTAAAATCGGTAAAGGAAAAATCAGTGCGCAAATGCCCGGCAGCACTTGCATACATAACTGAGTCCGGCGAAATTCCGATACCGCTGTGCCTGGTAAAAAAATACACAAAACAGACTGCTATCAGGGTAGCGGGTAGTGTTTCCGGGTTATTACTGACCCATCGGCGAAGCCGTAATTTCATACTCATTGATTTTTGCAAAAAAAGGTTTTGTCAGTGATAACCTGCCAACCCTTTTTTCACCAGTAACCGGTGATGTTCTGCATGATAAGCTGTAAAGTATAGCATTTCACGAAGCGTAAGTTTGCCGAGTAAGGGATGTGGTAAAAGAAACGTATCGAGCGATTGCTCGTCAATTTTTTCTGTTCGCTTACAAAGCCTGTCTACCAGTCTCTCCAGTTTTCTGAGTAAGCGTTTTTTGGGGAATGTCTTGTTCTCTTTGGGTATAAATCTTCCCGAAGCCTTACCGCCTTCACCCAGTTTGCGGTGATATTTTTCAACCAGTGCTTCATAGCTCCTGGATGGGCGGTTGGCTACACCAAACAGCCACTGCAGCAA
>JAGWTX010000016.1 GCA_028875955.1 Bacteroidota bacterium
TTTTCACGCTTCAGTTTTATTTCAACCCTCTTTCTTCCTGCTCATTCTATTTTTCTTGTCTGAAACTGTTTAGTGGGGGTTTATCCGTTGAACCCACCTGTTATTTTTTTCAAACTAATAATTACGCTATGAGATCAATTTCTATGCTCTTTGTTTGCCTATTGCTGTGCATTAGCCAGCTTTTTGCGCAAAACCGGACCATAAAGGGTTCGGTAACAGATGATAAGGGGGCTTTTGTGGCCAATGCATCTGTGGTTGTAAAAGGAACTTCCATTGGCACGGTAACCGATGCCGGTGGTAATTTCTCCATTTCAGTTCCGGCTTCTGCCAGAATTTTAGTGATCAGTTCCCTGAATTTCGCACCGCAGGAAATTAACCTTTCCGGTAAAAACCAATTTTCCATCAAACTGCTGCCCACAGCAGAGAATCTGGATGAAGTAGTCGTAACCGGTTATGGTACAGTAAAAAAAGTAAACTCTACTGCATCACAGGCTAAAATCGGTGGCAAACAGATTGAAAACGTTCCGGTTGCTTCGCTCGACAGGGGTTTACAGGGAAAAGTGGCGGGTTTGCAATCCAGCAGTGCCAATGGCCAACCGGGTTCCAATCAGGATGTCAGGATCCGGGGTATCGGTTCTTTCACGGCATCGGCATCTCCCTTATATGTGGTGGATGGGGTTCAGATTGTAACCGGTGATTTATCCAGTGCCGTTCAGACCACGAACGTGTTATCAACCATTAATCCAAATGATATCGAGGATATCGCGGTGTTAAAGGATGCAGCTGCTACTTCCATCTATGGTTCCAGAGGAGCCAATGGGGTGATAGTCATCACCACCAAAAGGGGAAGGGCCGGGAAAACCCAATTCCGTTTTGATACCGAAGTTGGTCAAACCAATTATGCCAATATTCCAGATGCAGGTAAGCCCATTGGACGCGATGACTGGTTTACGCTTTTAAAAGAAGGTTTGGTGAATGGAGGATACTCTGCAACCCAGATCACCAATACCATGGCCAGCTATGGGTTTGGAAATGGCGTGGATATCAATTGGCTGGATCTGACTACCCGAAAAGGAACACAGCAACAATACAATTTGAGCATGACTGCCGGTGATGCCAAAACACAGATCTTCATGTCGGGGGGCTATTTTAAACAGGAAGCCACCAATATTGGGGCAGACCTTAAAAGGATTTCAGGTAATATAAAAGTCACCCATAACATTTCTTCTAAGCTCAGTCTGTCTACCAACTGGAATATTGGTAATATTTTACAGAACACACCGCCTTCAGGACCTGGTCAGTTTGCCAATCCTTATTATGTGTCATTAACCCTGCGCCCTACGCAGAATCCGTTTAACCCGGATGGATCTTATAATATCGGGACAACGGATAACTTAAGTTTTCCTGCGCATTATAATCCCTTATATGTGATCGCAAATGATAAATATATTGTACGGAACACGCAGATCATTGGTGGCGGAAGTCTGGAATATAAGATCCTGAATGGATTGAAATTCACTTCGCATATCGGTATCCAGGACAACAGGATGGAAGAGAGTGTCTTTCAGAACCCCTTTCATGGCGATGGAGTAGCCGTGGGTGGTTTTGGACAGAACAATTTTACCAGGGCCTTTTTATGGGATTGGTATAACCAGTTGGATTATCATACCGATCTTTTACGGAACAAGAAACTGAGCGCCGATTTCAAACTGGGTTATGAGGCCAATAAGTATAATTATTACAGGATACAGGCAGCTTCCCAGAACTATCCACCCACCGCTGATCTGCCACTGGCAACCAATGCAGCCACTGCTACGCAAGGTTCTGCGGATGCGGCCAATTATACGTTTGCTTCCATGTATTCCAGCGCCAACTTCAGTTATGATAGCCGCTTTTCATTGTACGGCAGTTTCAGAAGGGATGGATCATCCAGATTTGGTGCCAATAACCAATATGGTAATTTCTGGGCGGTAGGTGCAGCCTGGAATATCAATAACGAAGCTTTTATGGAGCAGTTGAAAGCGATCTCCCTGTTAAAGCTGAGGGGTTCCTATGGTTCTACGGGTAATGCGGGAATCGGGAATTACCAGTGGCGACAGACCTATGGTTATGGAGCCAACTACAACGGAAATGCTGGCGGAACCTTTAATAATATCGGAAACATTGACCTGACCTGGGAAAAAACCAATCAGACAGATATCGGTCTGGATCTGGGATTGTTTAAAAACAGGATCAATATCGTAGTGGATTGGTATAAGAAACTGACAGACGGTTTATTATTCAATAAACCTATTTCACTGACAACCGGTTTTGGAAGCATCCTGAGCAATGTTGGTAAGATTGAAAACAAGGGTATTGAATTTACCATCAATGCAAGGGCTGTGGATATTCGTAATTTTTCATGGGATATCGGATTCAATATTTCCCACAATCAGAACAGGGTGGTTAGCCTGCCCGGTGGACAGGATATCGCCAATGGAATATTCCGGCTTTCTGAAGGAAGGGATATCCAATCCTACTATACAAGAGCCCTGAAGGGAGTGGATCCTGCCACAGGCGTGGAGTTATGGTATAAAGATGCCACCAAAGCAACCACCACACCCACTTATGCCAGCGCAGCACTTCAATTTGTAGACAAGAGTGGTTCTCCCTCTTATTTCGGATCACTCAGCAATAGTTTCTCTTACAAGGGCTACTATATAAGTGGTGATCTGTATTATAACTATGGAAACTATGTGACAGACAGGTATAGCCAGTACTTCCTGAACGCACAATTCCCGACAAGGGGCAAATATGCCATCAACTTGACACGCTGGCAGAAACCGGGTGATATTACATCCATCCCCAAATACATATACGGACAAACCAACCAGTCAAATGGAGAACGCCAGTTGTATAAAGGCGATTATGTACGGTTACGGAACATTACCATCGGGTATCGTATGGAAGATAAAAACCTGTTAAGCAAACTGCATCTTACCAGCCTGAATTTTTATGTGCGTGGAACCAATATCTGGACAAAAACCTATGATAAATTATTGCCTTTTGATCCGGAACAGGGAGCAGATAGCCAGAATAATGAAGGTTTCTTAAATCCAAAAACCATCACACTGGGGTTGAATATCGGTTTCTAAGGTTATCATTATTTGAAAACAAAACAATTTTTTATGAAAATGAAATATAAAATACAGTTGGTTGGTTTTGCATTCGTCATGCTGATCTTCTCTTCCTGTACCAAATCCTTTCTGGATCAAAAACCCTATAACTCGGTACCCGCAGACGGCGCCTTGAAAAATGACGCAGATATGAATGCGGCGATGAATGGGGTCTATGCATCCCTCCGTTCTGTGGATCTGTATGGGCTTACGCTTTTTATCAAAGGTGACCTGATGTCTGATAACTGTTTTCTGACTTCTGCCAACTCAGGCAGGTACCTGTCTATGAACCAGTATAACATGATCAATACAGATGGCTATGCCAACAATGTTTGGGCTAATGCATATACCACCATCAAGAATGCAAACCTGATTATCAATTCAAATATTGCCTCGAACGATAATGTGAGTCAGTTAAAGGCGGAAGCCTTAACAGTAAGGGCTTTGATGCATTTTGAACTTGTCAGAAACTATGGAACGCCCTATACGGTTGATCCTTCAAAACCTGGTGTGCCCATCGTGTTGTCCTTTAACCAGAACGCACTGCCTGCCAGAAATACGGTCAAGGAAGTCTATACCCAGATCATCAATGATCTGACAGCGGCTGCCGGACAGGTAAAGTTTACGATGAACAATACCATGACATTTAATGCAACCGGGTCATCAAGGGTTTTAAATACATCCTATATCACCAAATATGCCATTTCTGCCTTACTGGCCCGCGTGTACCAGCAAATGGGCGACTGGGCAAATGCAAAAACCGCAGCACTGGATGTGGTGAATAATGGCGGATTTACCCTGACCTCAAGTGCCGGGCTGGCTGGTTACTGGGCAAACGGAACACCCAGGACCGATAAAGTGGAAACGATCTTTGAAGTGACACAGGATGCCAATAACAACAATGCAGGTAACGGCTTAACCTTAAGTGGTTTGTATCTTCCGGCAGCAGCTCCTTATAAGGGAAACTATGGGGATGTACTGGCGAATGCTTCCTTGTATAACCTGTATAGCAATACCGATGTACGTAAAAACCTGATCACGGTTGGGTCAAGGGCTGGCCAGGTGAGTGCAGCTTATATCTGTCGGAAATATTCCGGAAACACCACCGATTATGATGATACAAAAGTATTGCGCTATGCGGATGTTCTGTTGATACTGGCAGAAGCCTACTATAACCTGGGCGATATTGCCAATGCAAATCTGGTTTTGAACCAGGTTGCGAAACAAAGAGATCCTTCTTTTACCGGATACATTGATCTGGGTGCACAAGCACTGGAAAATATTCTTACCGAAAGAAGAAAGGAACTGGCTTTTGAAGGCTCCCGTTTCTGGGACCTGGTCAGATTGAAAAGGACATTTGTAAAAGTGCAGGATCAGGATGCACCCCAGAATAATTTAACCATTGTTCCCGGAGATCCGAAACTGATCTTCCCCATCCCGCTGAACGAAACCAATGTAAATACGACCATAGCCCAGAACCCGGGTTACTAGGTTGCCAAAAAATAAATAAATGGGAAGCGCTATTCATTGAGTAGCGCTTTTCTTTTGTGCGAATGACATGTTGAAAAATGCTGCCAGACCAAAACGGTTCTTTAGTTTACAGCCTTTCCCAGGTCAATGGCCAATTGTATGGTAAAACTGTTCTCCTTGATGATGATGTTTACCTGGTTGCTTCCCGGGTACAATATCTCCAGCCTTTTTCTCAATTGATCCGTTGCAGCGGAATTATAGGTTAAGATATTGGAAGTTTCAACAGGTTTGCTGTTCGTTACCTGTAATAAGATCCGGGTTCCTTCTATCTGTAAATCGATATTTGTCCAGTGTTTATCGGTGATCTTTTCGGTAAACTGTCTCACATTGCTTTCCACAAATGGGAATAGCAAATAGGGGGGCACAGTCAGCTCTCCGGCATCGCCCTGCTGGTTATACTGTATGGTATAGCGGTCAGTATTGATCAGCTTTTCGAGTTGTATGAAATTCCGGATAGCTTCAATTTCACCGGCAAGAGAAACGGCCGGTTTATTGCAATCGTCGATCAGGTAAGTTACGATACGCTGTAGTTTGTCCAGCATATCCGATACTTTATTGGAATGGGAAATAGAAAATGCATAGATCTTCCTTAACAGGTCGGGTATAAAACCGGGTTGGATATAGGAGTCGATAAAGGTTAGTTCGCGGCTGATCTTCTCAGAACTCACCAATTGCAACTCCTGTTTTTTTATGTGCCACATCTTATAAAACCGGATGGATACGGCTACTCCCGTAATCATGATTACCCCGTTTAACCCCCTTAGCAGATCGGTGAATTCGATGTATTCAATTTCAGGCAGCTGATAGAGTTTTCGTAAGGGGTTGATCAGCCATGTGTAAAAATAGCTGGAGAGGGCTGCGTCGAGTAAAAGGAAGAGCGCGACATATAAAAAGAAAGTAAGGTATTTTTTTTTCAGCAGGATCTTGGGTATCAGGAAATAGAGGACCGAATAACAAAAGATACAATCAACGGATAAAAGGATTAACAGCTCGAAAAACGTATACTGCATGAAGGAAGCAAGACCAATGGTTTTGGATCCTGAGCGGGAACTGTAGATGAACATGAAATAGGCAATCCAGCAAAGCCAAAATATAAAGTGCCTGAATAGTCTGTATCGGGGGTTGTTTGAGTATACAAAAGAATGCATCGGCATAGCTTTATTTTTTTTCTCATGTACTGCTTGATTCCGTTAGTAATATAAAAATTTTAACAGACATTTCTTGTCTAAAATGACTGATCCGCGAATTTTTCTTACTGAAAATGAATACAAGGCAGATGCCCGGAAGAAACCCGGGCTCTCAGGCTATCCATCATGCTGTGCTGATGGATATAAAGAAAGAATGGACATAAAAAAAGCGGGCAAGAATACCCGCTCGGTATGTTGTTTTTTCCTTTAACTAATAACTGATCAACAACATGAGAAAATTGTACTGTAATAATTCAACTTTTTTAGGGGGCAAAAAAATCAAAGAAACCGAATGCTGATAATTACCGGTTCAACCACCCTTTTTTGTGTTTGAATACAGGATGCCTTTTGCAGGAAACCATTTCCGTTGATTTTTTTTGTCCTTTGTGTAAGGATTGATGAATGGCCATGCTTATTTCAGATTTTATGAATAATTTGGGCGACAAACCAAACGTACATGAGAAAAACCGCCCTATTTACCCTTTTGTTGCTGATCCTATCCGAAAGCACAGAGGCCCAGGCCAAGGCAGAATGGAATGCTATTTTCGCCAGTATCAATCAGGAAGTATTAGCGCATTCAAAAGCGTATTCATCGCTCAAGACCGCAACCGAAACGATCGGACATCGTCTTACAGGCTCGGCCAATGGAAAAAAGGCGGAGTCTTTCGCCTATGACCTATTGAAATCCTATGGTTTTACCGATCTGCGTTACCAGCCTTTTGAAGTGGAAAGCTGGAGCAGGGGTTCCCTTGCTGTATCCATGGGACCTGATTCCAGACATCTGGAGCCTGTTAAGTCAGTCGCACTAGCCCATTCACCGGTAAAAGTGGATCTGACAGATGAAGTGGTGGATATGGGAAATGGTTTGGAAGAGGATTATGCATCGAATCCCGAAAAAGCAAAGGGTAAAATTGCCCTGGTTTACCTGGGTATGCTTCCTGGTTCAAAACCAGGCACCAGAAGTCTCCATCGTTCAGAAAAAACAGCGATTGCCATCAAATACGGGGCAAAAGGGATCATTGTGATCAATACGGCAGCAGGCGGTATTTTGCTTACGGGTACGGCTTCGGTTACGGGCAAACTGATTCCCATTCCAGCCGTATGTATCGGAAAAGAAGCGGGTATGGAGTGGAAGGAGAAACTGAAGACCGGTACTTTGTATGCACATATCGCCATGACCAATTTTTCGGGAATGATCAAAGCCAGAAACGTGATAGCCACTATTAAAGGATCCAGTATCCCCAACGAAAAAATTGTGGTAGGTGGGCATCTCGATAGCTGGGATCTGGCAACAGGGGCAATTGACAACGGGATCGGTTCGTTTTCAGTGCTGGATATGGCCAGAACATTTCAGGTCTTACATTTAAAACCCGCCAGGACCATTGAGTTTGTCATGTTCATGGGTGAGGAGGAAGGGCTGCTCGGGTCAAAAGCTTATGTAGCAGCAGCTGTGAAAGATAAAAGTATCGATCAGCTCAGGTATATGCTCAATTATGATATGACCAATAACCCGAAAGGCTTTTCGACTTCAGCAGCAGACAGTAAGGATTTGTTTCAATCCATTGGAAATATCGCTCATTCCCTGGACACCAATTTCACCAATGTCTTTCGGAGCGGCGCAGGTTTGCATAGTGATCATGAACCCTTCATGTTACAGGGGGTACCAACCGGAGGAAGTACCGGTGGTGGATTACCCAATAATGCCGGCCCCTGTTACCATGCAGACTGTGATGTTTTCTCCTTGGTTGATGAAACCGGAATCAGGAATACGGTTCGTTTCAGCAGCATGCTGTTATACGGGATCGCAGATGCACCGGTCATCGTATCCAAACATTTCACAGATGCCGAAACCAGGGATTTCCTGCTAAAAAACAATTTAAAAGAAGCGTTACAGTTGCAGGGTGAGTGGCGTTGGGATTAAGGAGAAATATTGTATAAACGTATCAAAGCCGCTGCTAAACGTCAGCGGCTTTTTTAGGAAGCGATCTATTGTCCCACCTCAGTTGAATCAATTGCGAAAGATAAACGGTTAGAATGGCAATCAGCATGCCCCCACCTACATCCAGCGGGAAATGTTGTCCCAGATAGATTCTAGAATAGCCTACCGATACTGCATAGGCGAATCCGGCAAAGAGTACCCATGGGCTGCCGATCAGTAAAGTTGTCATTAAAAAAATACAAAAGGCTGTGGCGGTATGGCCAGATGGAAAACTATAAATGGTATGCATTTCAACACCCGGTACTGTATGGATTTGTGTAATATCCGGAATGGCTTTTATGGGCCGTGGCTCAGCCGGAAAAATATAGTATTTACAAAGCTGTGTAAAAAAAGTGGAGATCAGAAATACAGCAACGAGTAATGGTAATTTATTTCGCCTGAAAAAATAGACCAGCAACAATGCCGGGATCCAAACCACACCATCGCCCAGATTGGTCCAATATTCAAAAAAGAAATCGGCCGTTTTCCCCAGGTCGTTATTCAGGAGAAGGAAAAAAGGGATCTTTCCTACCAGTGATGAGTAAAAAACCAGAAACAAACCCAACACGGCTGTCAGTAAGCTTCCCATGATAAAATTCGGGTTGAATCTTTTGGGTGCTGTATGTATCGGTTGGTTCATTTTTGCAAATCTACGATAACAAATCTTTCCAGTTCAATAAAAACCCCCTGCGGAGCAGGGGGAAAATCAAAAATCAAAAAACTTTTTCAGACTACGCCAGCCAGTTCCAGGCTGCGTTTTTTTAGATGAACGATATCCAGGTTATCAATGATGGCTTCGGCAGCTAAAATGAGGGAAGTGCTGTTTTCTTTCCACCAACTGCTTTCGGTTAATTGTCGCAGGTGTACGACACCTATCAGGTATTTCCTTTCTGCTTCCGCATGCCATTCCTCAATCCACTCAAATTTTTCACGTGGGATATATTTCCAGTCATCAAAACTTACATACACTTTCAGGTAAAAATCATTGCTTAATTCATTGGGTGTCTGGTGGTATAGTTTTTTGTACTCATAACAGTAATTGTATCGCAATGCCCCGATATCGCTCAAAACCGCTGAAGCAGTCGGGAAACTGCCTGCTCCCTTTCCATAGAAAAACTGTTTGTCTGCAAAACCACTTTCAATAACCACGCCGTTGTATTCATTTTTGACGAATGACAAAGGATCCTGGATGGGTACAAACTGTGGCAATACAAAGGCGGCCACTTTTCCATTTTTGAGTTTCTTGGCCTGTGCAATCAGTTTGATATCCAGATTCTTCTCTTTGGCCACAACGGCATCCGTAAGCTGTATGTTCTGGATCCCGGTAAATAAGATATTGTTCGGATGTTCCACAATGCCATAGGCATGATTCAGTAGGATGGTCCATTTGTTAACCGCATCGTATCCCTCAATATCCAGTTTGGGATTGCTTTCGGCAAAACCCAGCTGTTGGGCAAGCAGCAAGGCCGACTGAAAATCAAGTTTGTCCTCAAACATCTTTGTCAGGATAAAATTGGTTGACCCGTTTACAATGGCTTTGATCGAATGAAGCAGGTCGTTGTCGTAATATTCCTCCAGGTTGCGTATTACGGGAATCGAGGCGCAAGCGGCTGCCTCGCACAAAAATGGAAGCCCTGTTTCCTGTTGCAACTGAAGGATTTCCGGTAAATGTTCCGCAATCATTTTCTTGCTGGCACTCACCACGGCTTTCCCGTTCCTGAGGGCAGTGGATACAATGGTAAAAGCGGCATCGGCATCATCAATCACTTCCACAATCACATTGATGCTTTCGTCGAACAGGAGGTCGTCTTTGTCTGTTGTAAACAAGGCATCCGGTGCATTTCTTTCCTTGCCGGGATGTTTGATACAGACTCTTTTTATATTGGCTTTCAATGAAGGTGTTTGTTGTAATACTTTGTAGAGGCCTTCACCTACCACCCCAAATCCGAATAGCCCGATGGTTAACTGTTTGTGTGTGTCCATGTCCTGTTTATCGTTTACTGGTTGAATAGTTGTTGTATGATTGATATGAAGTTGAAATGAATGATGTAGCTTATTTAGTGCAACGGATTAGCATGCAGAGCAATTGCGTTGCAAAATTAGCCGTGTTTGGTTACTGAAGGGTAATAAAAAATGGTTCATTGCATTAATGATATGTTAAGAGGCGAGCGCAAAACGAGGTTCCGGTTTTCGAATTGCGGAAAGAGTTTGGTCAAGATCCCTGATCAGGTCTGCCGCATTTTCCAAACCTATCGAGAGCCTGATCAGGCTATCATTGATTCCTGCGGCCCTTCTTTGTTCCTGTGGAATGGTTTTGTGGGTCATATTGGCCGGATGGGAAATCAGACTTTTGATACCTCCCAGGCTTTCCGCCAATTTGAAAACCCGGGTTTTTGTTACAAAAGCAAGTGCGGCCTCCTCAGTATCATCCACCAGGCTGAATGAAATGATGCCTCCAAAACCGCTGGCTTGTTTTTTGGCAACCTCATGATGGGGATGTGTAGTCAATCCCGGATAGTTTACTTTTCTAACCAATGGATGTTGCGCCAGGAATTCAGCAACCGCTAATGCGGATGCACCATGCTGTTGCATACGCAGATGCAGGGTTTCCATGCCTCGTACTACCAGCCAGCTGTCGAAAGGTGAGAGTATGGCTCCACAGGCGTTTTGTAAAAATTTTATTTGCTCACCCAGCGCCGGATCTTTTGCAACCACCAAACCTGCAATCAGGTCACTATGCCCTCCCAGGTATTTTGTGGCACTATGCACGACCAGATCGGCACCAAGTAGCAAGGGTTGTTGCAGTGCCGGAGTCGCAAACGTATTATCCACGCATAACAGGCAATGGTTGGCTTTTGCCAGCCTGGCGATCGCTTCTATATCTGAAATTTTCAGGGTAGGGTTGGTGGGTGTTTCCAGCCAGATCAGTTTTGTTTTCGGTCCAATGGCTGCTGCCACTTTTTCGATATCCGAAGTATCGGTAAAACGAACGGTGATGCCAAACTTCTTATACACTTTGGTGAAGAGGCGAAAAGCTCCGCCATAAATGTCATCTACCGCCAGGATCTCATCACCGGATTCCAACAATTTGACGATGGCATCAATAGCGGCCAGGCCGCTGCTGAATGCGATCCCGGTGCTGCCTTCTTCCATTTGTGCAATCAGGTTTTCCAGAACCGATCTTGTGGGATTTCCGGTGCGGGCATAATCATATCCCTGGTTGATTCCAGGGGCTTCCTGAACAAATGTGGATGTCTGGTAGATAGGAACGGAAATGGCCCCGGTCAAGGGATCTACCGGAATGCTGTGGATCAGTTGGGTTGCGGTTTGCATGTTAAACAGTTTTTACCTCGCCTTCAGGCTGGGGGTTATGGAATGTTGTAAAAACCCTTTAGCAGACTTTCAAGAAGGAAACTTACCCGAATCGCTTTATTACTACCGGTAATCAGGTACATAAAAAAAGCTCATCCGGTAAATCAGATGAGCTTACTATAATTTTCACCAGGGGTGAGAAGGTTGCAAACTGTACTCTGACTTATCTTTTCCCGCTACTGCGGGATAGGATTTGGCACCTTCATATCGTTGAGTGAATGATATGGGTTGCCAAGGCTTCATCGGGCCAAATTCCCTCTGCCTTTCTTGATAAGTATTCTAAAGAACTGGTGCAAATATACAATCAACTGTTTCAATTTTCCAAATAAAAGTCTACTTAAATTGTAGGAAATGTTTAAAAAATCAATGCCAGCGTATGTTTCAGTCTGAAAATTATTTTTTGCTTCCCGTTAATACATGGTAAATACCTATCCGTAAAGCTGTATTGCTCATGCTGGCATCCAGCGATAATTTTTTCCCAAACCAGGCGATACCTCCGCCAAGAGAGCCCGTTGTTGAATAACGGGAGGGGCCGGTAAATGCATTGCCGGTTGCCCTGTTTGTAAACCTGGAATTTGCATTGTTGAATTCGATGGCAGCCATACCAAAGATTTTCAATTTTCCTTTTTTCTGAATGTCTATATAATACCTTGTAAATGGCGCGAGCCCCAGGTCTGTATAGGTTTCTTTGTTATTTGTCCAGCTGCTGTTGTCATAGGTAAGCGATTCGATACCGAATGTTGCCTGTATTCCCAATACCCAGTTGTGCGCTATTACATACCCATAAGACGGATTGATACTGATTCCATAATCATTCCCTCCTGAGCCTGCGCTGAATGCCAGACGGGTATAATACATATCGTTTGTGATTA
>JAGWTX010000540.1 GCA_028875955.1 Bacteroidota bacterium
TTGACTGCTGCTGTCTGGAAAAGTTAACATTCAATCGTGTACACAGCACACAGGAAAATTCTTAGTTCTACTTGTGAATCGAAAAACAAATCCGTATTTTCATAATCCATTACTTTATTAAAAAACTATCCAAATGATTGTAAAAGGATTGATGGGTGAATTTTTGCACGAAGCGGAAAATACCCGGAAACTGTTAAAAGCCATTCCTGATTCTGCACTTTCCTACAAACCTTCAGATATTTCCTGGACTACCGCTCAACTGGCTTCCCATATCGCAGAAGTGTACAATTGGTATGAAGTCACTTTTCATCAGAATGTTTTTGATATGGCCACTTATACTTATGATAAAGGCGACATAAGCAAGGCATCTAATATTGTTGAAAAACTGGAGGAGAATATCGTCAAAGCCCAGTCAGCCCTTGAAAGAGCCACTGATGAAAGCATGTTTGAAAACTGGAAAATGGTGATGGGATCTGATGCCGCCATTTTTCCCGAGATGCCCAGGATACAGGTGGTCAGGGGTTTTCTGTTTAATCATTTGTATCACCACAGGGGAGAGCTGGTGGTTTATCTGCGTGCAACTGGAAACAAAGTACCCGGATTGTATGGACCAACGGCGGATGACAAATTCTAATAACTTTCTATGCTAACTGGTTGGGTTGCCCCATATCCAGCCCACCTGCTTTTTTGCATTTGCTTCGTTATTGAACATCGGTGTCAGTAATCTTTTTCGCAGTTCAATCTCATCAGAAGTAAAGGGCTGATGGTATAACTGTGCAATGATCTCCCGGAACGCATTGGCTGTTGTACCGATATGACAGGCCGATTCAAGACCACTGCCCGCTACGGTTGCTTCGTTGACAACACAATGTCTGCCATTGAATAAGGCATTCACCAGTTTTACTTTCATCCCGGTTTGGGTATAGGAAGGGATCACCTGGATATGGGCTTTGGCAATCATATCCTGCATCTCTTTTTCAGAAGGGTTGGCAACCAGACAGGTATGATTATTGGAATGCGCCAGTTCATTCAGCTTTTCGGAAGGATTTTTACCGGCAATGACAAACGGGACGGGTAACTTATGAAAAACCTTTTCCAGCAGCCAGATGGCCGCTTTCTCATTGGCATCCACACTCAGATCGCCGTGATACAAACAATAGGTACCCATGCCTTCCAGACACTGCACTTTCCAATCCGGAATATAGAGTGAGAGTAATTCGATATCCTTGCAACCCAGTTCCTTTCTGTAATCCGCATCATCTTTTTCGGTCATTCCCCAAAAAGTAGCCCTGGTGGCAATTCTTTTTTCATAGCGTTTTAAAAGCAGGCTCTCCATCCAGTAATACATTTTCGGGATCGGGGAACTGCATGATTTACTCAGATCCCGATAATATTTGTATTCCACATTGTGTACACGCACAAACATTTTCCGGTTACGGAACCTTTTGTCCAGTATCGGGTAGGTGCAATGAACGCCTTCCATAAAAATCGGATAATCATCCCGCAAAAGATTCTGCAGCAACTCCTCATTTTTTCGGCTCGACACGATATAGGGCAGCGAATTGGAAATCCCCTTGTGCCCGAGATGACGCGGGTAATAGTTGACCGACGCACAATATTGGTTTAATTCTTCCTGTGGCCCCCTGCCATAATCAAAACAATGCAGGTGGATTTTGACACCCTGTTTCTGAAAGGCCGGTAACTTATAAAACACATCAACCACTCCGCCATAATCGGCAGGGTAGGGTACATTAAAAGAAATAATATGTAAATGCTTTTCCAAAATCAAAGGTTTCTGTAAAACTTTATCAGTGTTTGAACTTCCATTTCCCAGTTGAATAGTTGCCTTGCCTTCAGGCATTCTGAGCGGATTTGTTGATACACAACATCATTGCTCAACAAATTGTTCAAAGAACGGGCAATGGTTTCCGGTTCTGTATCCGCTATCAGACTCGCAATCTGAAAACGGGCATTGATGGCCGCGTATTCTGGGTAATTCACACAAACCTGGGGGATACCAGCCATGCAGTAATCAAAAAAACGATTGGCCAGTGAATAATACTGGTTCATCCCCTGTCTTTCAAATAAGGTGATCCCGATATAGGCTTCCGATGTTTTTTGCGCCAGTACCGCAGGACTCAGATAACCCGTAAAAATCACTTTTTCCTCCAGTCCGTTTTTTTTCACCAATGCCTGGGTCTGCTCATAAAAATTTCCCTTACCGCAGATCACCAGTTTTGCGGGCACCTGTTTCATGGCAGGAATCAGCTGCTCAAAACAACGGCCTTCATTTACTGAGCCCTGGTAGATGATCCATTTCTCCGGTTTTTCCCCCGTTTCGGGGATTTGGGTTAACCTGGGCAGATTCCGGATAACCGCATATC
>JAGWTX010000541.1 GCA_028875955.1 Bacteroidota bacterium
ACACAAAAACTGCACATATTGTTGCAGCCCCGCATAATCGAAACAAAGGCGCAAACCCCATTGCTGTCAAGACGGATAGGGGCGATATCACCATAGGTTTCATCACGGCTGAGCAATACATTGACCGCTTTCTGGCCGGTTTCGGCTTCTTCTATCAATAAGGGCAGACTTCGATAAGCGTCGGGTCCCACCACCAGGTCTACCAGGTTCTCCTCTTCCAGCAGTTTCGATTTCAATCTTTCTGCCATACAACCCAGCATTCCGATCAGCATGCCCGGTTTTCTTTTTTTCAGGGATCGGAATTCGGTCAGTCTTTTTCTAACCGTCATCTCGGCTTTTTCCCTGATAGAACAGGTATTCAATAAAACCAGGTCCGCTTCTTCCTGCAACTGGGTTGCCCCAAACCCCTCAGCCTGTAAGATCGATGCCACCACTTCACTATCGGCAAAGTTCATGGCACAGCCATAACTCTCTATATAGAATTTTTTTTGATACTTCTTATTATCCTGACCCTGCGGAAGATAGGCTTCACCCTGTCGCGTTTCATCCTGGGTTTTACCTGTCAATTCCAAAATCTCCATTCTTAACAAAATTTAGGGGACAAAAATACAAAAAATGGCTTGTTAAATGTCAGATTGTCAGCAAGGCTTTCTTAAAAATCGCGCATATCCAATTATTTTTGTTGAAAATGTGGGTTCTATGAAGCAAAAACTGGTTCTTATTATCATATTATTCAATGTTTTTTCAGCTCATTCACAGGAAATAGTAGTCAATAAGCTTCGTAGCGAAACTTCGAGAACCATCAAAAAAGAGGCTGATACCACCCATTGGAACTGGAAAAGAGGGGGATTACTCAGTTTAAACCTGGCCCAGGGCTCTTTGAGCAATTGGGCAGCCGGGGGGGATAATTTCTCATTGACGGTAAATGGCTATTTCAACTATTTTTTCTTTTACAAAAAAGACCGGCATAGCTGGGATAATAACCTGGATATCAACCTGGGATATGTACAAAGCACCAGCTTAGGCGGCAGAAAAAACGATGACCGTTTCGATTACCTCAGTAAATACGGTTATAAGATGGATAGTGTGGGGAAGTGGTATTTGTCATCCCTTTTCAATTTCAGATCGCAGTTTTTTAATGGGTTTACCTATTCCAATAATGTGGGAAGCCTGGCTTCCTCCTTTTTGTCACCAGCTTACCTGATCCTTTCCGTCGGATTTGATTATAAGCCCACCCAAAACCTTTCCATCTTCCTTTCCCCGCTCACTTCCAGGTCTACCTTTATCACCAATAACGAACTGGCAGCCAAAGGGATCTATGGAATACCGGCAGGACATCATTCCATCAATGAAATCGGAACCTTTGCAACGGTTAACTATAATAATTCGATCGCTAAAAACATCAATTATAAGGGCAGGATGGACCTGTTCTCCAATTATCAGAGCCATCCGGAGAACATAGATATTTTTATGACCAATCTTTTTTCATTCAAGATCAATCGTTTTTTCTCTGCCACTTATAGCCTGGATCTGATCTATGATGATAATATCCGTTTGTTCGGACCCAATAAAACCTCACCGGGTTTGCAAACCAAGAGCCTGATCGGTATCGGTTTTTTAAAACCGCTGAATGTACGCAAGCTGAAATACAGTTAGGCCTTCACCTGCAACAGGTGTTTGATCTTGTTGGCCTTATAGGTAAGGTCTGTATATTCTTTGTGCAGGATCGTTACATGCCCCATTTTCCTTCCGGGTTTTGTTTTCTTTTTGCCGTAGAGATGTACAAACACATTATCCATCTGCAGTACTTCCATGAGACCTTCATAGGTAGCATTTCCCGAAAAATCTGCCGCACCCAGGATATTGACAATGGCAGCGGGCAGGATGGGGTCTGGGTTGCCCAGCGGGTATCCCAGCATGATCCTCCAAAGCATATCGTACTGACTGGAATAATTGGCTTCAATGGTGTGGTGTCCGCTGTTATGCACCCTGGGGGCGGTTTCGTTGACCAATACTTCTTCCTTTTCATCAACAAACAATTCGATGGCAAACAGACCCGGGCTGTTCAGTTCCCTGACCACCCTTTGCGCGATGGCTTCTGCTTTCCATAAGATTTTTTCGGGCAGAATGGCCGGACTGATCTGGTAATCCAGCAGGTTCCAGACCGGATCAAAAATCATTTCGGCCGGAGGATAGATCACCGATTCACCAAAGGCATTCATCGCTACAATTATGGCAAGCTCTTTTTTGATGCTTACTTTTTTTTCCAGAACGGCAGGCGCATCAAATCCGTTCACAATATCCCGTTCATCATTCAGTACCGACACACCTTTCCCGTCATAGCCACCCTGTCCGATTTTGTGCACGGCAGGGAGAAATGCGG
>JAGWTX010000542.1 GCA_028875955.1 Bacteroidota bacterium
GCATTTGTTCAGACAGCCGTTCTTGCCGCAACACCCGATGCCAATGTTTTAACGGGAACGACCCTGGCTCCGAATGTGATAAATTCTTCATTGACATCTGTAGGAACCCTGTCAAACCTGTCGGTTTCTGGTAATATTTCTTCGGGGGGCACCATTACCGGAACTAACGGATTGAATGCCTCTGCTTCATCATCGGGTAATGGGATCGGATATACAAGCGGAGGTAAAACCGTTAATCAAAACGGCAATAAGAGAAACAGTGTAACCATCAATGGATATTCCGGACAAATCACCATGGCAGGTTCTAAGTTAAATAGCGGGTCATCCGTATCTTTTGATGTGAAAAACTCAGTAGTAAGTAACACGGATGTTCCTTTTGTAGTGATTGCCTCCAATGCCAATACGGGAACCTACCGGGTGGCGGTTGAAGCTGTTGATAATGGCCAGTTTACCATCACCCTGTATAATGACAGCGGTTCCCAGGTATCTGACAATGTTGTGTTGAATTTTATCATATTCAAAGGCAACTGATCCAGGCTGTGAAAAGATTCGCCCTTCAGAGAATTGACATGCATTCCAGGCAATGTCTTCAAAAACGGAAGCCACTCAAAAGAGTGGCTTCCTAAACCGGACATACCAGGTATCTAAAACTAGTAATATGCGAATCCGGCATTTATGTCAAGTGCCTACTTTTAAAAACTAAGACGGACACCAATCTGACTGCTCCATCTGGAACTGTTGAAAACACCGTCAGAAATCGTATACACATTGCCGGATGCCGGTGGTGTGAAACGATATATAGGTGTCAGGTCGGTAGCGCTTTTGTAACCCCTGAAATCAAGAAGGATATACTGGTCATTGGATACAAATGTCTGTCTGCCCCAATTGTGATTCAGCATATTGGTGAAATTGAAAATGTCATAGGTAACCTGGAGCTGATAGGTTTTGCCGGAAATCTTCAAATTGAAATCCTGTTGCAGTTTCAGGTCAAGGATATTGCTGAATGGTAAACGGGCACCATTTCTTTCCGCATACATTCCCCTGCGTGTTTTCAGATAAGGGTCGTTATTGATATAATTATCCAGTAATTGCCATTGTGCGGCAGGTGTTAAGGCGCCATTCTGCTCAAAATTGATCTCTGAAGCATTTTTGGGAACATAGACAAGATCGTTGGTTTCAAAATTGTCATAATCCCTTACCATACCCCGGTTGATTACATAACTGTATGGGTTGCCGCTTTGGCCATTGTATACCAGGGAAACCGTTGTTGCCAGGTTGCCTTTCGCATAAGTGAATTTCTTTGCGATATAGGCATTGATACGGCTGCCCAGGTCATAGTCGCTCATGGAACGGACAATATTATTTCTGCCATTTACGGTTTCCATGTAACGCCATTGTGAATTGTTTTGAGAACTGGTACCCTCATTTAACACATAGGAACTACCATAGGTATAATTGGCATTAAAGGCAAAACCGTTCTGCCAGGCTTTGTCTACTGCAAAAGTGAGTGAATAAGAATACCCCTTTTTCTGATCTGTATTGTTGCTTAACAGATAAATGCCGGTATAAGGGTTGGATCCATTGGAACGGAAAGGGATCTGTTTGGTATAGCTGCCGGATAAGGAATACACATCCCTTACATCCGCACCCACTGATTTAAGATTCGCTGGTAAGATATCTACCCGCTTATAATCGATCTCATTGATGTTTTTGGTATAGATCCCTTCCATGGTGATCTTCCAGCCATGTCCCAGTTTCTTGTCAACCGCCAATGAGGTCCTGAATACCTTGTTCATTTTAAAATCCTTGGCGATCAGATCCACCTGTCCGGATGGAACCGGAACATTGATGCCAAAGTCAGATGCCGTATACTGATTGTATGCGTCAGGTCTGAAAGTAACATTGCTGCTTCTGATCCCGGCAAGACTGATCCCGTTGTTATTATATACACCACCGGGCCATACCAATGGAACCCTACCGGTGAACCAGCCGGCACCTCCCCGGATAGTGATACCCTCATCATTGATTTTATAGACAAAACCAAATCTGGGGTTGATGGACCATTTCGGACTCGCAATCTGACCGGAACGCGCACCTTTCAAATCATAGTATTGCGATATTTTCCCAATTGCAGTATCGTTGAAGAATTTGTCTTCTTTGGGGGTTGTGAGAAAGCGGGTATTATCCAAACGAATCCCAAAATTGATGGTCAGGTTATCAGATACTTTCACTTCATCATTGGCAAATACACCCAGACGCAGCGTATTGAATTTCGCAGCTGCATTAACAGATTGATCTCCTGTTTTTCCCGGATCCAGTAATGAATAGGTTCTGTCATAGGTAGTTGCCGTACCTCCCGACATAAAGGCAGCGAGATTTGG
>JAGWTX010000543.1 GCA_028875955.1 Bacteroidota bacterium
GAACTCATATTGATGATGCTGCCTGATTTGGCTTTCATCATGGGTTTGATCACCTGTTTGGTCATGTTGAAAACGCTTTTCAGGTTGATATCCATTACTTCATCCCACTGTTCAGGTGTCATGCGAAGCAGCAGGTTGTCTTTTGAAATGCCTGCATTGTTTACACAGATATCAATTTTGCCAAACTCTTTCAGCACATCCGTAACCAGTGCCTCACAATCGGAGAAAATGCCCGCATTGCTTTTGTAGGCTTTTGCCTTAATACCCATTGCCTGTAATGCTGTCTCGAGAGCCGCAGCTTTTTCGGCACTGTTATCACTGACATAACTAAATGCCACATCCGCTCCTTGTTCTGCAAACATGTGTGCGATGGCCGCACCGATACCGCGGGCCGCTCCGGTTACAATGGCTACTTTTCCTTCCAGTATTTTCATACAGTTATATAGTTTGGGCAATAATAAATAAAATACCTGTATTCACGGCCAGGCAGTTCGGTCTTTCTCACCCCGAGAAAACAAACAAGGGATTGCTATCCCTGTTCTTCCGGGAAAATTGTCTAAGAAACGGGAACGGATCTGGCGAGTTCGAGGATTTCATCCACATATTTCCGGTCGTTACTCAGTCTGGGGATTTTATGTTGTCCGCCCAGTTTATTCTTGCTCAACAGCCAATTTCTGAAAACACCTTTTTGCAAGGACTGTACTTTTGGCAACGTAAGAGCAATGTCTTTGTAACGTTTGGCTTCATAATCACTATTCACCGATTTCAGGGCACAGTCTAATTCGTAGGCGAACTGTTCTGTTGAAACAGGCGGGTTGTCGAATTCGATCAACCATTCATGTGCGCCTTTCTGGTTATCGCCGAAATATACGGGTGCGGCCGTATAGTCGTTTATGATCAACCCGGTTTTACGGGATGCCAGGGCAATCGCCTTATCGGCATTATCAGAAATGAGTTCCTCGCCAAATGCATTGATGTATTGCTTGATGCGACCGCTAACTTTGATACGGAAGGGCCAGGTGCTGGTAAACTGTACCGTATCGCCAACGAGGTAACGCCAGAGACCGCCATTGGTGGAGATAACCAGTGCATAGTTCTTTCCCATCTCCACTTCCCGCAAACCGATGGTTTTTGGTTGGGTTTTTCCGTATTCTTCAACGGGCATGAATTCATAAAAGATCCCATGGTTGAGAAACAACAACATGCCATCTTCCTCCGGGTTATCCTGAGCAGCAAAAAAGCCTTCGCTGGCATTATACATTTCCAGGTAATGACAGCCTTCCCCGATTATCTTTTGAAACTGGTCACGGTACGGAAGAAAGGAAACACCACCATGGATATAGAGTTCCAGGTTTGGCCATACTTCCCGTAAAGTGGATTTCCCCGTGATCTCAAGGATCCTTTTGATCAGGATCATGGTCCAGGTGGGAACGCCGGACAGGGAAGTCACATCTTCCTGTATGGTCGATTGTGCCAGCATTTCAATTTTACCCTCCCACTCATCCATGAGCGCGATGGCCAGTTCCGGTGTACGGATCCAGTTGGCCCACATGGGTGTATTCTGGAGTAGTACGGCACTCAGGTCGCCAAACTGAATTTCTTCATTGATCTTGCTGATCTGGTGACTGCCACCAATCACCAGCCCCTTGCCGGTAAGCAGGTCGCTTTCATTGTTAAAATTGTAATAGAGCGTGAGTACATCTTTGGCTGCCTGGAAATGGCAGTCTTCCAGGCTTTCCTTTGTAATGGGGATAAACTTGCTTTTATCACTGGTGGTGCCACTGCTTTTGGCAAACCAGTTGACAGGGGTGTTCCATAACAGGTTTTCCTCACTTTTCATGAGTCCGTCGATATACGGTTTCAGATCTTCGTATTCCTGTATGGGGATCCTTTCCTTGAACTTGCGGATATTGAAGAGTTCCTTGAAACCGAATTTCCGGCCAAACTCGGTATACTGACCATGGGTTACCAGGTCCTGTAATACTTCACGCTGCGCATCGATAGGGTTATTGATCCATTGTTCTATACGCCAGTGTCGGAACCTGGCCAAACGGGATATTGCAGGACTTAGCAGCTTCATATGGGAATAGCAGCAAAATAAGCAATGAAATTCAGATTTGCGACAACCCTTGTAAGAATCCTGTATGCATGATCGGGATAAGGCATCCCAAAACAACGGATTCATCAGTCCAATCTATCAGCCAAAAAAGAGAAGATTATTTTAATAAACGATAAGATCCCCCATAATCAGAACTGAATCGGGGGGTATCAGGCAGATCAGGATGCAACCGCAAATCCTGTTTAATAGATGGGTGGGCCACCGCCATCCTTACCCATTTCAATGATCCAGTCTTTTCGTTTGAGTTCGAAATTGGT
>JAGWTX010000017.1 GCA_028875955.1 Bacteroidota bacterium
GATGGAGAGCCCCAGTTCTTCAGACAATCTTTTTAAATTGATATTACCCATAATGACAACCCTCAACATTGATTTAATGGTCAATAATCGATTTGTATGCCCAATATAAGCCTTTTACGAAAAAATAAAGAAAACGTTTTCGTAAAATAGCCCAATACCTGATGCAAAATCAACGGTTTGGCACGAAAAACCTCCGAAATACCACCCGGAAAACCGGGATGGATTCCATTTGTTTTTGTATTTTCAAATGAGCCAAAACATGCTATATATCCACTGTCCTTTAACTGATACCTGCCTACATGAAATGTACCTATCGTATACTCCTTGTTGTTTGTATCCTGAATCTTCAGCAAGTAAGAGCGCAATCCGCCGACAAACCATTCAGCATTGCATCTCCGGACCATCAGTTGGAATGCAAGGTTCGTCTTAATGAAAAGACAACGGTTTCATACCAGGTGCTGTATGAAGGGAAAGAAATTATCAACTGGTCTCCGCTGGGCCTCGTTTTAACCGATCGCATCCTGCCTTCCGGTAGCCTGGAACTGAAGGAATTGGCAAGATCAGAAACCCATGAAAAATTTGCCTGGCTCAATGGGGAGAAAGATAGTATTGACAGTCATTTCCGGGAACTGCAATTAGCCGTTCTGCAGGAAGATGGCACGGTTTGTCATTTGATTTTCAGGGCCTTCGATCATAATCTGGCATTCCGGTATGAAATACCTGCCCAGGCCGGTTTGGAAAAATACCGGATTCAGCAGGAACTCACTGGTTTCCGGTTTTCAGAACCCTATACGGTGTACCGGCATACCACCGAATCCGTGTTCAGTCCTTCACCGATCCATGAGATGAAGTCTGCCTCAGATTTCCCCCTGGTCATGCAACGGGATGCCATGTTTATCAGCATCAATGAAGCCCAAAACAACGGATATACCAAAGCCGTGATCCATCATACAGACGAACCCCATTCGCTGGCCCTCAAATTTCTCAGGGATACGGTATCGGTAGCGGGAAGATTCCAATCACCCTGGCGTACGATCACAATAGCCCGCTCTGCAACGGCACTTTGTGACAATAGCGATCTGCTGTATAAACTGAACAGCCCCCCGGATACAAACAAGGACTATCGTTGGGTCAGACCCGGTAAACTGATCAGGGAAATGACACTCACTACCCAGGGAGCATTGTCCTGTATAGATTTTGCGCAGAAAATGAATTTGCAATACATCCTATTTGATGCTGGATGGTATGGAAAGGGGTATGCAGCAGAACATAGTCCGGATTCTGATCCCTTCAAAGTAGTTCCCGAAATCGATCTTCCCCGTATCATCCGGTATGGTAAGGAAAGAAATATCGGTTTACTTGTGTATGTGAATTATATCGGGTTGCGGAAAAATAACCTCGATACCTTATTTACCCTGTATAAAAGCTGGGGGATTCTGGGTTTGAAATTCGGATTTGTGGATGGCTTGTCTCAAAAGGGCATCCTCTGGCTCATGGGAGCCGTAAAAAAAGCACAGGACTATGGATTTGTGGTAGATGTGCATGATAATTACAAACCCACCGGTATCAGCCGGACCATGCCTGGATGGCTTACGCAGGAGGGGATTCGCGGTAATGAAAATGATCCCGATGCCTTTCACAATACGACACTTCCCTTTACCCGTTTTCTGTCCGGACCCGCAGATTATACTTTCTGTTACCGTAACCAGAACGACAGTTTTAATAATGCTTTGCTGTCCAAAAAACTCCAGGTATCCCAGGCGCAACAATTGGCACTAACGGTAATTTTTTATAGCCCGCTTCAGTCCATGTTCTGGTATGGCAAACCGGCCGATTACCAGAAACCAACCGATATTGAATTCTTTTCCTTTGTCCCGGTAACCTGGAACCAGACCCTGCATCTCAGGGGTGAGATCGGGAAATATGTTGTGGTGGCCAGGAGAAAGTCGAATGACTGGTTTCTGGGAGCGGCTGCGGGTCTGGCCCCCTATGAGACAGATCTTTCACTCGATTTTCTGGATAAGGGGAAACGATACAGAGCGGACAGGTATCTGGATGACGGCAAGGGTGGGATACTGAAAAAAAGCAGCATTGTCAATAGCCATTCCACGCTGAAAATCAGTTTGTCTGCCAGCGGCGGGGAAGCCGTAAGGATTGTGATGTTATAAATGAGTAAACATAAAAGCAATTCTAAAAGTCGGGTAGTAAATAAAAAGGAAGCAAGTTATTTGCTTCCTTTTTATTACATACACTTTGCTGACTATTTCCCTTTCAGGGCTTTATAGCGCAGCATGGCTTCAATATAGTAATAGTCCGCATAGGTTAAGGGCACATCCACTTCAGAACTCATGGGGAGGGCGCCGGTACTGTGTTTCAGGATAAATCCACCATTCTGACCCACGGGTGCCGTATAGGCCGGACCTGCCAAAGCATGCAGGATGTCTTCAGAGAATTTCAGGTAGTTGGTTTTATGGATGGCGTCTGTATAACCACTCAGTTCGATCAGTGCAGAGGCGGTGATCGCTGCTGCAGATGCATCGCGGTAAGTGGCAGGAATATCAGGTGAATTATAATCCCAATAAGGGATTTTATCTGCCGGTAAGTTGGGATTCGTCATAATATACCTGGCGATTTTTTCTGCCTGTACCAGGTATTTCCGGTCGTGGGTGGCCCGGTACATCACCGTAAAGCCGTACAAACCCCAGGCCTGGCCTCTGGACCAGGCAGAATAATCCGCATAGCCCTGAGCGGTCTGTTTGGAAATCACCTGCCCGGTTTCCGGATCATAATTCACTACATGCCAGGAGCTGTTGTCTGCCCGGAAATGATTTTTCATCGTAGTGTTGGCGTGGCTGACTGCGATCTTATAAAAGGAGGAATCGCCACTGTGTTTTGTAGCCCAAAACAAAAGTTCCAGGTTCATCATGTTATCGATGATCACCGGGAATTTCCATTTTTTGGATGCATTCCAGGATTGGATACAACCAATTTTGGGATTGAACCGGGTAGACAATGATCTGGCACTGTTCATCAGGATAGTCTCATTCTTTTCGGAGGGATGAATTTTTTCTGAATTCCCAAAACTGCAATACATCATAAAGCCCAGGTCGTGGGTACCCTTGTTGAATTGCTCTTTTTCCAATAAGGCTTCTTTTTTTTCGGCTTCTGTTTGTAAAACCGGGTTATGGGAATAGGTATACAGATACAACAGTGATCCCGGATAAAAACCACTGGTCCACCAGCCTGACTCGCTAAAGGCGGATTTTTTGGTCAGCGGATAATAGGTCCTGGGTAATGAATCAGCCGGAAGGGTAGTGGCCAGGTATTGGTATTGTGCCACGGCTTTTTGGAGGGCATCATCAATGGTTGACAAAAGGTCTGATTTGTTTTTCTGTTGGGCAAAAAGGCTTCCTGAAATGCCTGCCAAAACCAGGAGTGTCAGATACTTTTTGAAATGTCGCATAGTCTATTAAATTGTTGTTCGCAAAATGGTAAAGTTAAAAGAGAATGCCACACCGGAGTGTGGCATTCGTAAGCTTAAATTACAAACCAAACAAACTGCTAATCAACGATCTTATCGGAAGGTGCGATGTTTGCTGCAGCTCCGCTGTAACCAATATTCTGGTTGATATGACCGTCGGTATTCGCTAAAATGGCACTTCTGGGAATGGGCCATAATACGTGATAAGGACTGATTTTAAACATATCACCGTGAACGGTTACGAAATTCTTACGGTAGAACTCATTTTTCTCCAGGATCCGGTCAACCATAAAATTGGAAGTGGAGAAGTTGGCCACAGTATAGGTTTTGCCATTGTAGGGTTTTCCTGTTTTGGCAAAAATATAAGCGATCCGGGTCAATTCAGTTTTCCTGGTTTCTTCATAATAGAGTTCGCGTGCTCTTTCATCCAGGATGGTTCCAATGCTCATCTGGGCAGCTGTCATAGGAGAACATTTGGCACGGGTACGTACCATGTTCACATCTGCAGCCGCACTGGCATTATCACCTTTCCAAACATAGGCTTCCGCTCTTAACAGGTAGGTTTCTGCCAGACGGTAGATATACCAGTCGGTATGTCCACCCTGCGGAGGATTGTTTTCGGTATCAGGGATATACACTTTGTAATGAGGCCATGGGTACCATCTTCTCAAAGTATCCGGACATAATAATGTACCGGTTGGTCCATATAAACGCATCCTCAAGCCATAGGCTGTATCTTTTCCTTTAATGGCCGGGTTATTGTACACCAGGTTTTCCATATATACCCAGTTGCCCGAAGTGGAATCATGGCGCAGGTCTTTGGTATCTTCCCAGATTTCATTATAACCATAGGATGTGGTTCGGCAACGACCAATACCTCTTCCGTATTTGGTCATCAGGTCAAATTCAATACCCGTATTGGCACTGGTACCTACATTACCTGCCGGTGTAAGAAGACTACCGGATATGTAAGGAATGGTCTGACGCATGATCCGCATACCACCGGAGAAAGCACCTGCACTACCCAGACGATCGGTTACGATAAAGATTCCTTCTGTATTGGCTGCAGCAGATTTGTTATTAGGACGGTGTAAATCCCAGATCACATTTTTGGTAGGATCGCCTGCATCTTCACCAAAGCGATTGGTCATCAGTTTATAACTACCCTGATTGATTACGGCACTTAATGCTGTAATGGCATCATCAAATAAACCGAGAGCCAGATCAATTTTCCCCAACAGATGGTAACAGGCGGCTCTGTTGATATCTCCCCTGTCGGATGTCCAGGGAACATACTGAACTGCAAATTCGAGATCTGATTTCATCCTGGTCAGGATGACTTCCCTCTTCACCGTCACAAAATCTGTTTTGGCTGAGGTGGTTTCCTTGGTTGGACAGGGAACATCACCGAACTGATGGGTCAGCCGGTAGTAGTCATATGCCCGGAAAAAATAGGCTTTACCAAGGATCACGTTTTTATCTGCATCAGAAATGGAAGTTGCAGCCGGTAAACGGGTGATGATCGTATTTGCCTGGCGAATGCCAATGAATTCCTGATCCCAATACCAGCCGATCCGGTTAAAATCGGTACTGTTCAGGTTTGCATCAGGGGTGATCTGTACATCGAGGTTCTGGGCGGGTCCGGTCTTATCATCCGTTCCTTCTACAGCAACCTCTGAAAAATCGGTTTCCGTAATGATGGGTGCACCATCACCATAGTATTCGTTACGCAGGTTGGCGGCACAGGCAGCCAGGGCTGCATTGAAACCGGTTTTATCAACCAATGTATTTTCAGGTGAATAAATGGAAAGGGGTTTCGGTTCCAGCCAATCTTTCTTACAGCCGGTTATAACCATCGTACTGATAGTGATAACCGTAAGCAGAAAAGCGAGATGTTTTGTGTTCTTCATGTCTTCTGTTTTTTAGGGTTATCTTATAATGTCAGGTTTATGCCAAAATTCAATACCAATGGGGTAGGTGCCGTATTGGTATTATTGTTTGGACCTTTGTATTCAGGATCGAAATAATTCCATCCGGAGAACACATAGGCATTCACCACATTCACATAAGCCTTTAAACCCTGTATTTTCCATTTGTTTACGATGGATGCCGGAACCGTATAAGCCAGACTTACATTGCTGATACGAACAAAGGTTGCTTTTTTGTAAATGTTGTAGCTAACCACACCGCTTGCATTTGAGTTTAAAGCTGCATAATTGTTGATTGGATTGGTTGGTGTCCAATAAGGGCGCTGGTAGAAGTTAGAACGGTCGTAGAAAAAGTCAACATTCTTTGCTTCATTAAATGGATAGAGCTGTCCCATTTTGGCATATAAAGTCAATGAGAAATCCCAGTTCTTATAGATCTTGAAATCGTTTCTCAGGTTCCAGGAAAAATTGGGGTTTCTGCTTCCTAAGAAAACCTTGTCAGCCAATGTGTATTTGCCATCACCATTCTGGTCAACCAGTTTGAAATCACCGGGTTTATAACCAAAGGATTTGGCTGTTGCTGCTTCAGAAGCCTGCCATACTCCGGCGATCTGGTAATCAAACACGGCATTGATATCATGTCCGATAAACCAGCCATTACCCACATCATCTTTTTCTGATGATCCGATTTGTTTTCCGGTTGCATCATAGTCAGGGGTAGCGCCATACAGGTGGTTGATCTTATTTCTGTTGATCCAGAAAGAAATGGTGGAAGTCCATTCGAAGTTGGCCCGCTTCATGTTATTGGTGTTGAAACTCATTTCAAAACCTTTGTTCTGTACTTCTCCCAGATTAGCCAGGATACTATTGAATCCAACTACGGAAGGAAGTGTGCGGTTAACCAGCAGGTCCTTGGTAACCCTGGAATAATATTCGATAGATCCGGATACCACTCCTTTAAGAATGGAATAATCCAGACCCACGTTGATGGAACTGTTTCTTTCCCATTTCAGGCTAGGGTTGGAAAGGTTACTTGACTGAACCTGAGAAACGTTATAGGCGGTTCCGCCGGGCGTTACATAAACATAAGTGCCGGAACTCAGATTTGATAAAGCGGCATAACGACCGATTTCACGGTTACCGTTTTCACCATAAGAAACCCGGAGTTTCGCATAGTCAAGCCATTTGGAAGTGTTCTTCATGAACTTCTCTTCTGTCATAGCCCATGCGAGAGAAGCAGAAGGGAAAGTAGCTCTTGGGTTTTGCTGACCAAAAGCAGAGTATCCATCTCTCCTGGCGGTAATGGTTGCAAAATAACGCTGGTCGTAGTTGTAATTCACACGACCCATCAAGGCGTCACCTGTTGCATACTGGTCGTCACTGGAGATTACCGGTGGCAAGGTAGCAGACTGAATGGAACTGAAACCTAAATTAGCGTTGGGTGCAAAATTTTCTGCATGCACATTGGTATTCCATGACTGGAACTTCTCAGCATTCACCAGGAAGGTGGCTTCGATATTGTGTTTGCCGAATTTGCCATTCCAACGCAGGATATTATCCAGGTTCCAGGAATATACGGTCTGGTTTCTTCTGTCTACAATACCTTTTCTGGCAATAATGGTAGGGTTATTAGGTGATTGGAAATTGTACTCCCTCAAGATTTCATATCTGGGTGAAAAGTTTACCTGATAGGAAAAACCAAAAGGCAGTTTTCCTTTTGCATATACATTTGCGAAGAAATCATCGTACTTGTACATGCGCGTGGTATAATATTGGCTCAGATATGGATTGTTTCCATTACCCGGATCGTCATTTGCACTCTGCCTCAAAAGAGTGGTGCTGCCGTCCTGATAAATAGACCCCCATGGACTTGCTCTGGTAACATCTGCAAGATCTAAAGGAATGGCGCTTTCATCCCGGTCAGAAAACTGGAAATTTACACCCACTGTCAAAAATTTAGCGGCATTGGCTTCCAGGTTCAGACGAGAGCGTATGGTTTTGTAACGATCCCCGTTGGTGATACCCTGGTTATCGAGATAGCCCAGTGAAAAATAATAGTTATAGTCTTCTTTGCGCTGTGAAATACTGATGGTGTGATCATGCTGTAAAGCATTCTGATTGTAAATCAGTTGTTCCCAGTTGAGGGATTTGCCAGCCTGATAGTTGGCAATCTCAATGGGTCTCAGTCTTAACCTGTTTAACCAGGTAACGGTAGGATCGCCTGATGAACCATCCAATGCCTGCCACTGCGCAACAGTCATGGAAGATGGAAGTTTGGTGGGATTGTAGGCAAAATATTTCACACCAGGTTTTGAAGTAGAGTCAAATCCGTTAAATGCCCAGATCACATCTGAACGCCAGTCTAGAAATTCATTGGCATTCAGCAGATGGGGTTTGCGCTCCACTTTGTTCAGACCAATATTGTCATTGAAAGTGATCGTAGGTTTTCCGCCCTTACCTTTTTTGGTGGTAATCAATATAACACCATTGGCAGACCTTGCTCCGAATACGGCGGCAGAACTGGCATCTTTCAGGATATCCAGTGTGGCAATATCGTTCGGATTGATGTCGGCCAGTGTACCCGGATAAATAACTCCATCCAATACGATCAATGGTGATGAACTCGCTGTCAGGGTTCCTTTACCACGAATCTGCAAGGAAGAGTTGTTTCCTTTGGTACTGGCATCAAAGCCCACATCCAGACCGGCCGCATTACCTCTCAGGAGGTCAGCAACGGTTCTGGGATTCTCATTTTCAAGAGCAGTGGCTTTCACTTGAGAAACGGCACCGGTCAGGTCTTTTTTGGTGGTGGTACCATAACCTACAACCACTACATCATTCAATCCCGATACTTCTTCGGTCAGTGAAACTGTAACGGAAGTTTTACCTTTTACAGAAACCAGTTCTGTGCGGTACCCGGTGTAACTGATCACGAGGGTAGCATTTTCCGGAACATTGTTTAAGGTAAAATTACCTGATGCATTGGTGGTAACACCTTTGTTGGTTCCCCTGATCAAAATGCTCACACCTTCCAGTGGTGCATTTTTTGAATCGGTTACTTTACCCGTAATGGTTCCGGGTGGTGCAACGGTAGGGGAGGGAATTTTTGGATCCTTCCATCCGGCTTTCGCCGTTACTGCAAAGGAACCCAGGAGAAGCGCAAAGCATACAAATCGAAGTACGCCAGCTCTCACGGATGTTTGGTAAACATGCGGATGTTTGTTCATAATGGCAAGTTGGTTTTGATGAGTAACAGTCTGCTACGGGCAATCGCTCCCGCTATTAAGCCTACTATTATAATAGAATGTTAAATTATAATAGTTTTTGTATGAACCAACAATTGCTAAATTTTTTTAGAGGAATATCTACGAAAAGGTTTTCGTATTTTAAGCAGTCATTACCAAGCACTTAGCAGTAGATTTAATCATTGCTTTCAAACAGTTATTGCTTGTTTATGAGAAGAAAGAAACATAACCTTCTGCTTCCGGTTATTGTTTTCTCTATCCTTTGTACAAAAGGATATTCTCAGCATGTACTGGCATCATTTCAATTAACCATACCTGCTACACTGGGTTATACAATGGCCCCGCAGTCAATCGATCTGGATAAGTTGACACAGGCGCCGGATTCAGTGATTACCCTTGTAGAATGGAAAGACGGGAAAAAACTTCCAATAGCTGCACAGATTGAAAAAAATACAAAAAGATTTTTGAACTGGATGGTGTATACGGGTACTGGAAAAAATACCCATACCTATCAATTGATCCAACAGTCTCCTGTTTTACAGGACAAAATAACCCTTCAAAAAAACAATGGCAGTTTACGGGTCAGTTCCGGAAAACATCCGCTGGTGAATTATCATTATGCCATGTCTTATCCACCTCCGGGCGTTGATACTGTATTTAAAAGAAGCGGTTTTATTCATCCCCTGTATGCCCCGCACGGACAGGTCCTGACCCGGATCAATGCTCCTGATCATTACCATCATTATGGACTTTGGAATCCCTGGACAAAAGTGTTATACAAAGGTAAAACCATCGATTTCTGGAACCTGGGCAGCAAGCAGGGCACGGTTCGGTTTGCCAGGCTCCTGTATGAAAACCCCGGTCCGGTTTATGGTGAATACCAGGTATTGCATGACCATGTGATTTTTGAAAAAGACGGTTCGGAAACGGTTCCGCTCACGGAACTGCAAACGGTTCGTGTGTATAAGCCTGATGAAAATGCGGATGCCTATATCATGGATATTACGATCCAGTTGAATTGTGCCACTGATTCGCCCGTAGTGTTAAAGGAATACAGGTATGGCGGTTTGGGCTGGCGTGCAACTGAGCAATGGAATGATGCCAACAGCGAAACACTCACTTCGGAGGGGAAAACCAGAAAAGATGCAGACGGTACTACCGCCAGATGGGTTATCGTACAGGGGGCAGTGGATAATGATTACGCCGGAGTGGTGATGATGAGTCATCCCGATAATTACAATTACCCAGAACCGCTACGGATCTGGCCCGAAAAGATGAATGGGAGAGGGGATGTCTATGCCAATTTTTCGCCCACCAAGAATAAGGACTGGCATCTGGAACCCGGGATGAACCATGTATTACGGTATCGCTTTCTCGTGTATAATGGCCACATGACAAAAGAAAAAGCGGAAGCTGCCTGGCAACAATTCGGCGGAACGCACTTATCCGAATTCTCACACATTCAATCCAATCAATAAATCCTAAAACTGTATGAAAATGCAAAACAGATGGCTGCTTTCTTTACTGATACTCGTGATGGTTGTGACCGGAAGTCAATTGTATGCGAGAACCGATGGCAAGCTGAAAGGTAGCAGGGTGCTGGTATATACGAAAAACGGTAAAGGTTATGTACATGATAATATCGCTTCTGCGGTGGTTTGTATACAGACACTGGCCAAACAAAACGGGTTTACCGTTGATGTCAGTGATGATGCATCGGTGTTCACAGAAGCCAATTTAAAAAAATACCAATTACTGGTTTTCCCTAGTACCAACAATGATGTATTTGATACGGATGAGGAAAGGGTGGCTTTCAGAAGATATATTGAAGCCGGTGGCGGGTTTGTCGGAATACATTCGGTTACCGGAACGGAAAGAAACTGGACCTGGTTTAAGATGATGCTGGGTGAGACCTTTTCCTGGCATGCGAAATACCAGAAATTCACCGTTAAGAAACTGGATGCCAACCATCCTTCCATGAAAGGGGTTCCCGATCATTGGGAAAGAGAGGACGAATGTTATTTCGGAAAGGAATTATACCCCGGGATCCATGTGCTGATGGCGCACGAGGTACATACCCTGAACCCCGAACAAACGGACCTGATTGTAAAAAATAAGGGATCATTCGGGGACTATTATCCTGCGGTATGGTACCAGGATTTTGAGGGCGGGCATATCTGGGTTACCACACTCGGACATAACAAGGATACTTATCGGGATCCTGTGTTTATGAACCATATCCTTCAGGGGATCAGCTATATCGCTTCCCGTTACCAGGGTTTGCATTATGAACATGCCAAAGCCACCGGAAAAGATGATCCCTTAAAGAACTAGTTCGATTCATAACCTGTCAACAAAAGACCCTATAGAATTTTTCATTTAAAATTAGTATGATGAAAGCATTTTTTTTCCTGGCCGCCGGTATTGGATTGCTGGCCAGTTCCTGCACTGAAACCACAAAAATGACCGATAGCGCACCCGTAAAGCTGATAACCCTGAACCCGGGCCATTTTCATGCCGCACTGGTTCAGAAATCCATGTATCCCCAGGTGGATTCCAATGTATATGTATATGCACCCAATGGTCCGGATGTGCAGATGCACCTGGATAAGATCGATGCCTATAACCACAATCCGGTTAACCCAACCCATTGGAATGAAGTTGTCTATAAAGGGGATGATTATCTGGAACAGATGCTGAAGGGAAAAAAAGGCAATGTGGTGGTGCTGGCCGGGAATAACCAGTTAAAAACAGACTATATCCTGAAATCAGTGGAAGCCGGATACAATGTCTTCGCAGATAAACCCATGGCCATCAATGAAAAGGGATTTGAAGAATTGAAACAGGCTTTTGAAGCGGCTAAGAGAAACAAAGTGCTTTTATACGATATCATGACCGAGCGATATGAGATCACCACCATCCTGCAAAGGGAGATGTCGATGCAGCCGGAATTGTTTGGTGAGTTGCAGAAAGGTACGGCTGAAGACCCTGCCGTAACCAAGGAAAGCGTGCATCACCTCTATAAATATGTTTCCGGTGCGGTTCTGACACGCCCGGCCTGGTTTTTGGATGTAACACAGGAGGGAGAGGGAATTGTGGATGTGACCACACACCTGGTAGACCTTGTACAATGGGAATGTTTTCCGGATCAGATCCTGGATTACACAAAGGATATACAAATGAACACCGCCAGGCACTGGCCGACCGTTATGACAAAAGCGGAGTTCACAGAACTGACAAAGGATACTTCCTATCCGGACTACCTGAAAAAATACACGGATGCCAAAAACAACCTGAATGTGCTTTGCAACGGAGAAATGAATTATACCATCAAAGGTGT